>NZ_JBOHCV010000307.1:0-18387 GCF_050698815.1 Streptomyces sp. | reverse complement strand
TGACAGGACCGCCGGCCTCGCCCTCGGCTGCCGGGGCGGGGGCAGCGGGTGCCTCCGGCGTCATCGGCGCCGGCGCTTCGGGGCCCGGCTTCGGGCCGCCCGGCTTGGGTGCCTGACCCGGCTTCGGGGCCGCGGCGCCCGGCTTGGGTGCCGCGCCGTCGGCCGGCTTGGCCGCGGCGGGCTGTGCAGCGGGCTTGGCGGCGCTCTTCTTCGGCGCCGCCGGCTTCGCCGCGGACTTCTTGGCGCCCTTGGCGGCACCGCCCGCGTCGAAGGCGTCGGACAGCTTGCGTACTACCGGCGCCTCGATCGTCGAGGACGCCGAACGGACGAATTCGCCCAGTTCCTGGAGCTTGGCCATGACGACCTTGCTCTCGACACCGAGCTCCTTCGCGAGCTCATATACCCGGACCTTAGCCACTTCGCTCCTTACGGTCCGGGGGGCTCGTCCGCCGCCGGACCTTCGCTACTTATGCATGGGCGCTCATCGCGTACTCATCGAGTGCTCATCGCAATCTCGACCTACTTCCGACTCGCGAGGTACCTCTCCGCACGGAGGCTCCGTACGGACTGTCTTACGGTCTTACCTGCTCGATCTGCTCCACCTGCCGGTGCAGCTCCGCCACGTCGAACGGGCCAGGGCCCCGGAAGGCCCGGTTGAACGCCCGTCGGCGGACAGCCTGGTCGTAACAGGCCGATGTGGGATGCATGTATGCACCCCGGCCGGGCAGCGTACCGCGAAGATCAGGAACGCAGCGGTCCCCGTTCAACACCACACGCAGCAGATCGGGTTTGTCCGAGCGCTTCCGGCAGCCCACACAGGTGCGCTGCGGGCAGGCTCGGACTCGCGTCCGGCCAGACACTTGATAAGTCTACCTCCCCGTGCCACCACACCCCTTCGGGGGTAAAGCGGCACCCTTCGGTTTCAGCCCTGTTCGGCAGCCTGCCCGGGCGCCTCGTCGCGCGCGGCTTCCCGCCCGCCCGAGGCGGGTTCCCCGCCGGCTCCCGCATCCGCTGCGTCCGCGCCGCCCTCCGCGTCCCCCGTGTCCGGGCGGATGTCGATGCGCCAGCCCGTCAGTCGCGCGGCGAGGCGGGCGTTCTGCCCCTCCTTGCCGATGGCGAGCGACAGCTGGTAGTCGGGCACGGTCACCCGGGCCGAGCGGGCCGCGAGGTCGACGATCTCGACCTGGTTGACCCGGGCCGGGGAGAGCGCGTGCGCCACCAGGTCGGCCGGGTCGTCGGACCAGTCGACGATGTCGATCTTCTCGCCGTGCAGCTCCGCCATGACGTTGCGCACCCGGCCGCCCATCGGGCCGATGCAGGCGCCCTTGGCGTTCAGCCCGGACCGCGTCGACCGTACGGCGATCTTCGTACGGTGCCCCGCCTCACGCGCGATGGCGGCGATCTCCACCGAGCCGTCCGCGATCTCCGGCACCTCCAGCTCGAAGAGCTTCCTGACCAGATTCGGGTGGGTGCGCGAAAGCGTCACGGACGGGCCGCGCACTCCCTTGGCCACGCGGACGACGTAGGTGCGCAGGCGCGTGCCGTGCGTGTAGTCCTCGCCGGGGACCTGCTCCTGCGGCGGCAGGATCGCCTCCAGCTTGCCGATGTCTACCAGCACGCTTCTGGGGTCACTCCCCTGCTGGACCATCCCCGCGACGACATCGCCCTCCCGGCCCGCGTACTCCCCGAAGGTGATCTCCTCCTCGGCGTCCCGCAGCCGCTGCAGGATGACCTGCTTGGCAGTGGTGGCGGCGATCCGGCCGAAGCCGGTGGGGGTGTCGTCGAACTCCCGGGGCTCGGCGCCCTCGGCCAGCTCGGCCGCGCTTTCCTTCGCCCAGACCGTCACATGCCCGTTGCTGCGGTCCAGTACCACCCGTGCGTCACGGCGGCTGCCGTCGGTGCGGTGGTAGGCGATGAGGAGGGCCGACTCGATCGCCTCGATCAGCAGATCGAGCGAGATCTCCTTCTCCCTCACCAGCCCGCGCAGGGCACTCATGTCGATGTCCACGGCTACGCCTCCTCCTTGCCTTCCTCGTCGGCGGCCGCGGACTCCTGCTGCGCTCTCTCAGCGGCCTTGCGATTGAACTCGATCTCGACCCGCGCCTTCGCGATGTCGCCGAAGGCGAGCCGGCGCGCGGTGGGCTTGCGCCCCTTCACGCCGGGCACCTCAAGATCCACGCCTTCCTCGTCCACCCGCGTGACCCGGGCGGTCAGTTCGCCGCCGCCGGCCGTCTCGGTCAGGTGCGCCTTGATCAGCCGCCCGACGGCGCGGCGGTAGTGCCGCTGCACTGTCAGGGGACGGTCCGCGCCCGGAGAGGTGACTTCGAGGACGTACGGGGAGCCGCCCATCACGTCCGTCTCGTCCAGCGCCTCGGAGAGCGAGCGGCTCAGCTCGGCACAGGTGTCGAGCTGGACCCCGTCCTCCGCGTCGACCACGACGCGCAGCACCCGGCGCTTGCCGGCGGGGGTCACGTCGACCTCTTCGAGATCGAGCCCCTTCCTGCCGACGAGCGGTTCCAGCAGTCCGCGCAGCCTGTCGCTCTGGGTGGTGCTCATCCGGGTGACTCCTCGGCCGCGTGTGCTGTTGTGGAGGGCCTTAGTTGCTGGGCGTTCGCTGGGCGTTCGCTGGGGGGATTGCCTGTGGTTGCCGGGGTGGGGGCCGGAGCGTGTGAGGGCGCCGTCCGCCGGTCCAAGCCTATCGCCTGCCGTGAGCGGCGCCGACCAGACGGGGGATCCGCGCGGGATGTACGGGTCGTCCGGGTACCCATGGGTCAACGAGGGTGGCCCGTCAGTGCGTTCGAAGGCTCACCGGTACCCTCACCTGGCGGTGATCACCACCACACGCGGTGCCCGGCAGCGGGTTCAGGCGAGGCCGATGTTGTTCAGGGAGTGCACGCATGCCGCTCACGCCGTCCACGGGCGCAGGACCGCGCCGACGGTCGATGCTGGCCGGGACGCTGGGCACGCTGGGTCCGCTCTCGGCGCTGGGAGCCCTCGGCGGGACTGCCGGATGCTCGGCGGAGCAAGGCAGCGCGGATGCCGCGTCACGCACTCACGCGGAACAGCGGCTGCGGAAGACGGCGGCCCGGCAGAGCCGCGCGCTGCTGGAGCGGTACGACGCGACGGCCGCGGCGCACTCCGGACTCGCGGACCGGCTGCGCCCGCTGCGCGCCGCGACGGCCCGGCACGCCGATGCTCTCGGCGGCAAGGGCGCCGCCCGGCCCGGCAAGGGCCGTGGCGAAGGCGACGGCGAACCCAAGGGACACGAAGGCGGCGGCAAGGGCGCCGCACCGGGTGACGAGAAGGCGGCGCTCGCGGCGCTCGGTGAGGCCGAACGGCGTACCGCGGACGACCGTACCGCCGCCCTCCTCAAGGCACCGCCCGAACTGGCACGGGTGCTGGCCTCTCTCGCGGCGGCGGGCGCCGCCCACGCGTACCTGCTGGGAGCCGGCAAGCCGGACGGGAAGGACGACGACGCATGAGCAGACTGCTCGACGCCGTGCAGGCCGCGCTGGCCGCCGAGCACGCCACCCTCTACGGCTACGGCGTCGTCGGTGGCCGCATGGAGAAGGACCGTCAGGACGAGGCCCGCGCCGCCTACGACGCCCACCGCGCCCGCCGGGACGCACTGCGGCGCGAGGTGCGCGACCTGGGCGGCAAGCCGGAAGCCGCTGCCGCCGCCTACGCCCTGCCGTTCGCGGTGCCCGACAGCGCAGCGGCGGTGCGGCTCGCGGCGGAGCTGGAGGACCGGCTGGCCGGGGTGTACGCGGATCTCGTACGGGCGAGCGAGGGCACCCGCAGGCGGGAGGCGGCGGGGTCCCTGCGCGAGGCGGCGGTCCGGTCGGTCCGGTGGCGGGGCAGCGGCGTAACCTTCCCTGGTCTCCCCGAGCGCACCGCCTCCGAGGGCCCTTCGCCCTCGGGTTCATCCGCGCCCGGCACGGCGCCCGGTTCGCTCTGACCCCCACGGTCCGCGGAGCGGCGCCCGGCAGACCGCCGTCGTACCGCCGCACGTACCGCCCGCACGCACCGCCGACCGGAAAGGTCCACGTCACCGTATGCCTTCCGCACTGCCCCTCGACCCTCCGCAGCGGCTGGTGCGCTCGCTCGGCGCGCAGCACTCCCACGCGGACGCGCTGGCGGGCCGTGCCGACAGCGCGGCCCGTGCCGCCGGCGAATGGCTCGCGGAGCTTCCCGCGCTCCTGGAACGGACCCTGGAACGGTGGGAGCTGACGCCGGAGCGAGTGGTGGCGCCGGGGGGCCGGAGCAGTCTGATGGCCCTGGTGCGGCAGGCCGACGGCACCCCGGCGGCGCTGAAGCTGCTCGCCCCGTACGGCTACGGGGCGGGCGAGCGGGCCGAGCGGGAGCGCGCGGCCCTCACCCGCTGGAACGGCTGGGGCGCGGTACGGCTGCTGCGCGCGGACACCACCGCAGGCGCCCTGCTGCTGGAGCGGCTGCACGGCGAGATGTCACTGCGGTCGCTGCCCGAGGCGAAGGCGATGCTGGAGGCCGCCTCGGCCGCCCGCCGGCTGTGGGTCTCCCCCGGCGACGCGGGTGACGCCGTCGGCACCGTCGCGGCGCACACGGCCGCCGGCAGCGCGTTCCTGCGGCGCTCCACGCCGGAGGAGGTGTGGCCGCTGCGGGACGAGGCCCTGGAGCTGCGGGACGCGCTGCTGACCGAACCACCCGAAGAGGTGCTGCTGCACGGCGACTTCCGGCAGGGTGCGGTGCTCGCCGCGGACGCCGAGCGCGCGCCGTGGCTGGCGGCGGGCCCCGATCCCCTGCTGGGCGAGCGCGCCTACGACCTGGCCCGGCTGGTACGGGACCGGCTGCACGACCTGGTGGCCTCCCCCGGCGCCGCCTCCGCCACCCGCCGCCGCCTGCACAAGCTCGCCGACTCCCTCGAGGTCGACCGCGACCGGCTCCGGGGCTGGTCGCTCTACCGCGCCGTGGAGTCCGGTGTACGTCACCTGAGCGGCGGGAACCGCGAGGACGGCGAGATCCTGCTGGAATTCGCCGGCTGGCTCTGACCGGCGGTCCGGTCAGGCGGCGGAGAGCCGGGCCACCGCGTCGGCGACCGGCAGCTCCTCGCGCTCACCGGTGCGGCGGTCCTTCACCTCGACCAGGCCGTCCTTGGCGCCACGGCCCACGATCAGGATGGTGGGCACGCCGAGCAGCTCCGCGTCGGTGAACTTCACGCCGGGCGAGACGCCCGCGCGGTCGTCCACCAGCACCCGCGTCCCGGCGGCGCCCAGCCGCTCGGCGATGTCCAGGGCGAGTTCGATCTGCAGCGCCTTGCCCGCGGCGACGACGTGCACGTCGGCGGGGGCGATCTCGCGCGGCCAGCACAGCCCCTGCTCGTCGGCGGTCTGTTCGGCCAGCGCGGCGACGGCGCGGGTGACGCCGATGCCGTACGAGCCCATCGTCACCCGCACCGGCTTGCCGTCCTGGCCCAGCACATCCAGCTCGAAGGCGTCGGCGTACTTGCGGCCGAGCTGGAAGATGTGGCCGATCTCGATCGCCCGGTCCAGCTCGATGCCGGAGCCGCAGGACGGGCAGGGGTCGCCCGCCTCGACGACGACCACGTCGAGGTAGTCGTCGACCTCGAAGTCACGGCCGCAGACGACGTTCCGCGCGTGCTTGTCAGGCTTGTTCGCCCCGGTGACCCAGGCGGTCCCGGGGGCCACGCGGGGGTCCGCGATGTAGCGGAACGCCTTGCCGGCCATGCCGCCCTGCGGGCCGACGTAGCCGCGCACGAGGTCGGGCCGGTCCACGAAGTCCTCCGCCGTGACCAACTCGACCTGGGCGGGGGCGAGCTGCTCGCCCAGCTTGCCGAGGTCGACCTCACGGTCGCCGGGGACGGCCACGGCCGTGATCTCACCGTCGATCTTGACCAGCAGGTTCTTGAGCGTGGCGGAAGCGGGCACGCCCAGGTGTGCGGCGAGGGTCTCGATCGTCGGGGTGTCCGGGGTGTCGAGCTCTTCGAGCGCCGGGTGATCGGCGGACGGCGCGGGGGTGACGGCGACCGAGAGGGCCTCGGTGTTCGCCGCGAAGCCGCAGGAGGGGCACTGGGCGTAGGTGTCCTCGCCGGCGGCGGCGGGGGCGAGGAACTCCTCGGAGGCCGAACCGCCCATCGCGCCGGAGACGGCGGAGACGATGCGGTAGTCGAGTCCGAGCCGCTCGAAGATGCGGGTGTAGGCCTCGCGCTGCTGCCGGTAGGACTCGGCGAGCCCTTCGTCGGAGACGTCGAAGGAGTAGGCGTCCTTCATCGTGAACTCCCGGCCGCGCAGGATGCCGGAACGGGGACGGGCCTCGTCCCGGTACTTGGTCTGGATCTGATAGAGCGTCACCGGCATGTCCTTGTAGGACGTGCACTGGTCCTTGACGACCTGGGTGAAGATCTCCTCGTGGGTGGGCCCGAGCAGATAGTCGGCGCCCTTCCGGTCCTGGAGGCGGAAGAGCAGGTCACCGTACTCCTCGTAGCGCCCGGAGACCTCGTACGGCTCCTTCGGCAGCAGCGCGGGGAGCAGCACCTCCTGGGCGCCGACGGCGTCCATCTCCTCGCGGACGACACGCGTGACGTTCTCCAGCACCTGCAGGCCGAGCGGCAGCCACGTCCAGATGCCCGCAGCGGCACGGCGTACGTAGCCCGCGCGCACCAGCAGCTTGTGGCTGATGGTCTCGGCGTCGGCCGGGTCGTCGCGCAGCGTCTTCAGCATCGACCGGGACAAGCGCTGGACTCGGGCTGCCATGGAGTTCTCCGTGCGGTGGGTGAAGTGACTGGGGAGGAGACTATCCGGCGGAACTCACGGCACGGAAACGCGATTCCCTCACCGCCGGCGGAGCGGCAGCCACGCCCCCATGACCGCGTACGGGCTCGGCGCGCTCGGGAAGTGCACACGGCGCGCGAGGTCGCGGTAGCCCAGGCTGTGGTAAAGGGCGCGGGCGGGGCTGTCGGTGTCGATGGCCGAGAGCAGTGACCGCGGTTCGGCCGCCCCGTCGGTGAGCATGGTGATCAGCCGGCGGCCGATGCCGCGCTGCTGGTAGAGCGGGTGTACGTGCAGTTCGGTGATGACGAAGGTGTCGTCCAGCCAGTCCTCGACGCCCTGCTCCCGCAGATAGGAGGCCACCACCGTGGACCACCAGTGCGTGCGGTCGTTGGGCATCCCGTACGTGAAGCCGACGAGCCGCCCTTCCGGCGTCCGCGCGCCCAGCGCCCGCGCCCCCGGCGAGGTCAGGTGCCGCAGCACGATGGGGCGGCGCACTCCGATCTCCTCATCGGTGAGCCCGAAGGCGACGGCCTGCACGGCGAGCGCGTCATCCACGTACGCGTCCAGGTCCAGCGGTCCGATGACCGCCTCGCGGGGGTCCTGGGACTGTGCTCCCGCGGAAGAATGCAGCATGCCTGGAGGTTACTAGTGCCGTGACCGCACGGTCGGTACCGGCGAACGGGGGCCGTCCCCCTACCACCCCGGGGAACCCGTCGGGTCCGCCAGGGTCAGAACAGCACGCTCATGAAGGTGCCGACCTCGCGGAAACCCACGCGCCGGTACGCGGCTCGTGCCGCCGTGTTGAAGTCGTTGACGTAGAGGCTGGCGCGCGGGGCGACCTCGTTGAGCGCGTAGCGCAGCACAGCGGCCATGCCGGTCTCGGAGAGGCCCTCCCCGCGGCGCTCCGGGGTGACCCAGACACCCTGGATCTGGCAGGCCTGCGGTGTGGCAGCGCCGATCTCCGCCTTGAAGACGATCCGGCCGTTCTCGACGCGGGCGAAGGAGCGGCCGGAACCGACGAGTTCGGCGACCCGGGACTGGTAGACCAGGCCGCCGTCGCCGGCGAGCGGGGAGACGCCGACCTCCTCGGTGAACATCGCCACGCAGGCCGGCAGGACCAGATCCATCTCGTCCTTGCGGATGCGGCGCACCAGCGGGTCGGGGGCGACCTCGTCGGGCACCCGCTCCGCGACCATCAGCGGCTGCCGGGTTCGGACCTCCCGTGCGGGGCCCCAGTGCGGTTCCAGATACGACCAGAGCGCGGCTGTGGGCCCGGCCGGGCCGACGATGGACGAGCAGCGCCGCCCCTGCCGCCGCGCGCGTTCGGCGAAGGCGTGGACGGCCTCGGGACCGGCGCACAGGGGGACGAGGTTGGCTCCGGCATAGCAGAGCGCCGCCAGCCGGCCCCGCCGGTACCACCCCCACATCTCGCCGCCGAGGCGCATCGCGTCGAGTCCGGCGGCGTGCACGCGGGAGGCGATGAACGCGTTGTTGACGGGTTCGCGGCGCAGCACCCTGAGCGCGTCGTCGAGCTCGGCGGGGTCGAGAACCCTGGTGGAGGTGGTGGTCAACAACGTGTCGGCTGCCTCACCGTGACGGCCCCGAGGGCAAGGGGAAGGGAGGGGGAGGATCTCCCGACTGTATCGCGGCCGGCGCCGCGCGTGGCACCGCGCCTGACCGCCGCCTGACAGCCCGCCGGCCACTTCTCGTCAGCCGCTGACGGCGACCTCGGGCTCGCCGGAGGCGACGCCGTCCTTCTCCATCTGCTCGGCGATCTTCATCGCCTCGTCGATGAGGGTCTCGACGATCTTCGACTCGGGAACGGTCTTGATGACCTCGCCCTTGACGAAGATCTGCCCCTTGCCGTTGCCGGAGGCGACGCCCAGGTCGGCCTCGCGGGCCTCGCCGGGGCCGTTGACGACGCAGCCCATGACGGCCACGCGCAGCGGCACCTCCATGCCGTCCAGGCCGGCGGTGACCTCGTCGGCCAGCTTGTAGACGTCCACCTGGGCGCGGCCGCAGGAGGGGCAGGAGACGATCTCCAGGCGGCGCTGCCGCAGGCCGAGGGACTCCAGGATCTGGATGCCGACCTTGCACTCCTCGGCGGGTGGTGCGGACAGCGAGACGCGGATGGTGTCGCCGATCCCCTCGGCCAGCAGCGCGCCGAAGGCGACGGCGGACTTGATGGTGCCCTGGAAGGCGGGGCCGGCCTCGGTGACGCCCAGGTGCAGCGGGTAGTCGCACTGGGCGGCGAGCTGCCGGTAGGCGTTGATCATGACGACCGGGTCGTTGTGCTTGACCGAGATCTTGATGTCGCGGAAACCGTGCTCCTCGAAGAGCGAGCACTCCCACAGCGCCGACTCGACCAGCGCCTCGGGAGTGGCCTTGCCGTACTTCCGCAGCAGCCGCTGGTCGAGGGAGCCCGCGTTGACCCCGATCCGGATGGGGGTGCCGGCCGCCGAGGCGGCCTGGGCGATCTCCCTGACCTTGTCGTCGAACTGCTTGATGTTGCCGGGGTTGACCCGCACCGCGGCACAGCCCGCGTCGATGGCCGCGAAGACGTACTTGGGCTGGAAGTGGATGTCGGCGATCACCGGGATCTGCGACTTGCGCGCGATGGTGGCCAGCGCGTCGGCGTCGTCCTGCGTGGGGCAGGCGACGCGCACGATCTGGCAGCCGGACGCCGTCAGCTCGGCGATCTGCTGGAGCGTAGCCCCGACGTCGGAGGTACGGGTCGTGGTCATCGACTGCACGGACACCGGGGCGTCCCCGCCGACGGCCACCGGACCCACCTGGATCTTCCGGCTGACCCGGCGGTCGACGAGCTTGGTAGGTACGTCCGGCATACCGAGCGAAATCGCTGTCGCTGTCATCTGGCGTGCAACCCCAACATGTGGATCGAGAGGTCCCGAGAGATCGACGGGCTCCAGCCCTGAGATTACGGCACGGTCACCTGTACGAGCACATCACGCCCCGCCGATCACCCAAAGCATGACATATGGTCACAAAAGCGGCCGAAGTGTCACCACACGTCATCGTGCGGCCGTCCACCGGACGCCGCGCTACCCGGCCAGTCTGACCGGATTGACCACGTCCGCCACCAGCACCAGCAGCGTGAAGCAGATGAAGATCCCGGCGACGACGTACGCGACCGGCATCAGCTTCGCCACGTCGAACGGCCCCGGGTCGGGGCGCCGGAAGACCTTGGCGAAGGCCCGCCGTACCGACTCCCACAGGGCGCCCGCGATGTGCCCGCCGTCCAGCGGCAGCAGCGGCAGCATGTTGAAGAGGAACAGCGACAGGTTGAAGCCCGCGACCAGGAACAGCATGGTCGCCACCCGCTGCGTGGGCGGGATGTCGAGGGAGAAGACCTCGCCGCCCACCCGGGCGGCGCCGACCACGCCCATCGGGGAGTCCTGCTTGCGCTCGGCTCCGTCGAAGGCCGCGTTCCACAGGTCGGGGACCTTGGAGGGCAGCGCGATCAGCGCCTCCACGCCGGAGGCCATCATGTCGCCCATGCGGTCCACGGACTGCGGGAAGGACTGCTGGACTACGCCGCTGGCCGGCGTGAAGCCGAGAAAGCCCGCGGTGACGTACTGGCCCTCGACGTAGCTGCCGCGGCCGTCGGACTTGGCGACCTTGTTCGGGATCAGGTCGGCCTGGAGCGTCTTACGCGCACCGTCCCGCTGGACCGTGATGGTGGCCGGACCGGTGGTGTCGCGGATCTGCCGCTGGAGTGTCCCCCACTCCCTGACGCGCTCGCCGTCGAAGGCCACGATCTTGTCGCCCGCCCGCATGCCGGCCGCCTTGGCCGGTGAGTCCTTGGCCCCCGAGGGGCACTTGTCGGACTTGGCCGAGGCCGGGATGACGCATTCGGAGACGGAGGAGACCGTGGTCGTCTGGGTGTTGATGCCGAAGGACATCAGCACGACAAGGAAGATCACGACCGCCAGGATCAGGTTCATGAACGGCCCCGCGAACATCACGATGACGCGCTTCCAGGGCGCCCGGGTGAAGAAGAGCCGCTTCTCGTCGCCCGGCTGCAGTTCCTCGAAGGCCGCGGCCCGCGCGTCCTCGATCATACCGCGGAAGGGCGAGGTCGAGCGCTTCCGCAGCGCCCCGTCCTCCCCCGGAGGGAACATGCCGATCATCCGGATGTAGCCGCCGAGCGGCACCGCCTTGAGTCCGTACTCCGTCTCGCCCCTGCGCCGGGAGAAGATCGTCGGCCCGAATCCCACCATGTACTGCGGCACCCGGATGCCGAACATCTTCGCCGTCGAAAGGTGTCCCAGCTCGTGCCAGGCGATGGAGAAGAGCAGGCCGACGAAGAAGACGACTATGCCGAGAACGGTCATCAAGGTCGTCATGCACGGGCCTCCGCTGCTGCCGTCGCCAGTTCGCGGGCGCGAGCGCGCGCCCAAGTCTCAGCGTCGAGGACATCGGCGAGCGTCAGCGCGGTTCCGCGTGGCTCTCCATGTTCCTCGACCACAGCGGCAACCGTATCCACGATGCCGGAGAACGGCAGCCGTCCGCTGAGGAACGCCTCGACGCACTCCTCGTTCGCCGCGTTGTAGACCGCCGGCGCCGTGCCGCCCAGCCGTCCCACCCGGAAGGCGAGCGGTACGGCCGGGAACGCCCCGGCGTCGAGCGGCAGGAACTCCCAGGACATCGCTTTCGACCAGTCGAAGACCGGACCCGCGTCGGGCACCCGCTCGGGCCAGCCCATCCCGAGCGCGATCGGCAGCCGCATGTCCGGCGGCCCGCACTGGGCGAGCGTCGAGCCGTCGGTGAACTCCACCATCGAGTGAACGGCGGACTGGGGATGGACGACGACCTCGATCCGCTCGAAGGGCACGTCGTAGAGCAGGTGCGCCTCGATGACCTCCAGCCCCTTGTTGACGAGGGTCGCGGAGTTGACGGTGATCACCGGGCCCATGTCCCAGGTGGGGTGGGCGAGCGCCTCGTCGGGGGTGACGTCGGCCAGCTCGGCCTTCGTACGGCCGCGGAACGGGCCGCCCGACGCGGTCACCAGCAGCTTGCGCACCTCGCCGCGCGCCCCTCCCAGCAGCGCCTGGAAGAGCGCCGAGTGCTCGGAGTCCACAGGCACGATCTGCCCCGGCCTGGCGACCGCCTTGACCAGCGGCCCGCCGACGATGAGCGACTCCTTGTTGGCCAGGGCGAGGGTCCGCCCCGACTCCAGGGCGGCCAGGGTGGGAGCCAGTCCGATGGAGCCCGTGATGCCGTTCAGCACCGTGTGGCACTCGCCCGCCGCCAGTTCGGTGGCCGCGTCGGGCCCGGCCAGCACCTCGGGGATCGGCTCCCCCACGCCGTACTCGGCACGCAGCGCCTGCCGCACCTGCCCCACCCGGTCCTCGCGGGCGACCGCCACGGTGCGCACCTGCAGCCGGTGCGCCTGCCCGGCCAGCAGTGCCGGCCGGCTGCCCGCGGCGGACAGGCCGGTCACCCGGAAGCGGCCGGGATTGCTCAGCACGACATCGACCGCCTGGGTGCCGATGGAGCCGGTCGACCCGAGGATCACGATGTCGCGCGGCCCCTCCGGCACACCGGCCGGCCCGGGGTGCCGCACATGCGGGTCAGCGAGGGATTCCGTCATCCCCCCATTCTGACCCTTCGCCGGCGCATCCCGGCCACCGGGCCACCGGCGCCGGCCGGGCCACCGGCGTCTGCCTGGCCCCTCAGCGAATACGCCGGTGCACGTTCTTCTTCTTCGACGGCCCCGGCTTCGCCTCCGAGATCCACGGCCCCTCGGACGACGCGTCGATGACGCCCTCCTCCAGCCACGTGTAGGCGCCGTCCAGAATGCCCTGCACCACCTTCCGGTCCAGATCGTCCGTGTTGTGCCACAGCCGTCCGAACAACTCCTCCACCCGCACCCGCGACTGCCGGCAGAAGGCGTCGGCCAGCTGATACGCCGCCCTCCCGTCGGCCCCGGACGAGCTGCTCAGCGCGTCCCGCCGCAGCTTCTCCGCCCGTACGCACGCCGCGCTCATCGCGAACAGCTCCGCGCCGATGTCCACGATCCGGCCGAGGAATCCCTGCTTGGTCTCCATCCGCCCCTGCCACCGCGACATGGCGTAGAAGGTCGACCTGGCCAGCTTGCGCGAGGTGCGTTCCACGTACCGCAGGTGCGAGGCGAGTTCCCCGAAGTCGGGGTATGTGCCGGGCAACTGGCCCGGCCCCGCCACCAGTTTGGGCAGCCAGCGCGCATAGAAACCGCCCGCCGTCACCGCCGCCCGGCCCTTGTCGGAGAGCGTCTTGTCCGGGTCGATCAGGTCGCCGGCCACCTTCAGGTGCGCGTCGACCGCTTCCCGGGCGATGAGGAGATGCATGATCTCCGTCGACCCCTCGAAGATCCGGTTGATCCGCAGGTCGCGCACCAGCTGTTCGGCGGGCACGCCGCGCTCGCCGCGGGCCGCCAGCGACTCCGCCGTCTCATACCCGCGCCCGCCCCGGATCTGGACGAGGTCGTCGGCCATCTTGCACGCCATCTCGCTGCCGAACAGCTTCGCGAGCGCGGCTTCGATGCGGATGTCGTTGCGCTCCTCGTCGGCCATCTGGCTGGACAGGTCCAGTACGGCCTCCAGCGCGAACGTCGTCGCGGCGATGAAGGACATCTTGCTGCCGACGGCCTCGTGCTTGGCCACCGGCCGGCCCCACTGCACCCGCGCCTCGGTCCACTCGCGGGCGATCTTCAGGCACCACTTGCCGGCGCCCACGCAGGTGGCGGGCAGGGACAGCCGCCCGGTGTTGAGGGTGGTCAGCGCGATCTTGAGGCCCGAGCCCTCCTTGCCGATGAGGTTGGCGGCCGGCACCCGGACCTGGTGGAAGCGGGTGACGCCGTTCTCCAGGCCGCGCAGGCCCGAGAAGGCGTTGCGGTTCTCGACGGTGATGCCGTCCGAGCCGCCCTCCACGACGAAGGCGGTGATGCCGCCACGGTGCCCGTCGGACTTGGGCACCCTGGCCATGACGACGAGCAGGTCGGCGACGACGCCGTTGGTGGTCCACAGCTTCACGCCGTCCAGGACGTAGTCGTCGCCGTCGGGCACCGCGGTGGTGGCGAGCCGTGCCGGGTCGGAGCCGACGTCGGGCTCGGTGAGCAGAAAGGCGGAGATGTCGCTGCGGGCGCAGCGCGGCAGGAAGGTGTCCTTCTGCTCCTTCGTGCCGAACATCTTCAGCGGCTGCGGCACCCCGATCGACTGGTGCGCGGAGAGCAGCGCGCCCACGGCGGGGTTGGCGGAGCTGATCAGGGCCAGCGCCTTGTTGTAGTAGACCTGGGTGAGGCCGAGCCCGCCGTATTCGGGGCCGACCTTCATCCCGAGTGCGCCGATGTCCTTGAGGCCGGTGATGACCTCGTCGGGGATGCGGGCCTCCCGCTCGATCCGCGCCCCGTCGATCGTCGTCTCGCAGAACTCGCGGAGTTTGGTGAGGAATTCCTCGCCGCGCTGTACGTCCTCGGCGGCGGGTTCCGGGTGAGGGTGGATCAGATCGAGCCGGAAACGGCCCAGGAAGAGCTCCTTGGCGAAGCTCGGCTTGCGCCAGTCCTGTTCGCGTGCGGCCTCGGCTACTTCTCGGGCTTCGCGCTCGGAGACAGTCATCTCACTCATCTCGCCGCGTGGTAGGGACATTGAACGGCGTGCACCGCCGTGCACTACCGTCCGGTGCTACTCGGTCGTATCTACCCGATTCGGCGGGTGCATACCAGACTCCGCGCAGGCGGAACCCCGGATGCCTCGGTCAGTTCACGGCACCATTCACGGCACCACACGGAAGTGTGTGGTCAGGCGGCCGCCGTTGTCGTGGACATCCTCGTGGACGTGGAAGGCGAGCATCGGCGGCAGCGCGTAGTCGACGGGGCCGCCCGCCTCGCCCTCCCACGGCATCTTCAGGGTGGAGACGACGCCGGGAGCGGCGACGAGCGGCCGGCCGGCGAAGGTGGTGACGGCCGGGGTGTGACTGTGGCCGCACAGCAAGGCCGCCACATGAGGGTGCCGTGCGACGACGGCGGCGAGCCGGTCCTCGCCGAACTGGCGGATGGGATCGACGTACTGGCCGTGCAGCGGCACCGGGGGGTGGTGGAAGCAGACGAAGGCGGGCCGGTCGTGCGGCGCGCCGGACAGCGCGTGGTCGAGCCAGTCGAGCGTGCCGTCGTCGAGGTAGCCGTCGCCGCGCCCCGGAATGCTGGAGTCGCACATGGCGAACGTCCCGCCGGGCAGTACGTGCAGCTGGTTGACCGGGGCGGCGTCGGTGGGGTCGCCGCCGAGCAGCCCGGCACGGTAGGGACCGCGGGCGTCGTGGTTGCCGGGGCAGTGCAGTGGCGTGTGCCGGGAGCCGGCCAGCAGCTTGGCGGCCTCCTCGTACTCCTGCGGGGTGCCGTGGTCGGCGATGTCGCCGGTGAGCAGCACGGCGTCCAACTCGCCGGGCAGCTGGTCGAGATAGCGCAGCACGCGCTCCGTACGCTCGCGGGCGCGGACGCCGCCGTCGCTCTCGTCCCGTCCCGGGTGACCCAGGTGACCCAGGTGGATGTCACTGACATGCGCGAAGACGAACACGGTCACCCCTTGCGGTCGGCAGGTCCATGGCCGGGCAATTCCCGCCGTGCGGACCGGGACACCACGCCGCGACGGTGCCGGCTGCGCACGACGCGCCGCCCCGGCACTGTGCCGGGGCGGCGAAAAGCGAGCGTAGAACCAGAGCTTAGAGCTCCAGGCCCGTCAGCACCATCACGCGCTCGTAGGTGTAGTCCTCCATCGCGAACCGGACTCCCTCGCGGCCCACGCCCGACTGCTTGACGCCGCCGTAGGGCATCTGGTCGGCGCGGTAGGAGGGCACGTCGCCGACCACCAGGCCGCCCATCTCCAGCGCGCGGTGCGCGCGGAAGGCCGCCTGGATGTCATGCGTGAACACGCCCGCCTGCAGCCCGTACTTGGAGTCGTTGGCCGCCGCGAAAGCCTGGTCCTCGCCGTCCACCCGCGTGAACGACATGACCGGTCCGAAGACCTCCTCGCAGCCGATCTGGGTGTCGGCGGGGACGTCCTCCAGCACGGTCGGCGCGTACGTCGCGCCCTCCCGCTTGCCGCCGGTCCGCAGCGTCGCACCGCGCGAGACCGCCTCATCGACCCACGACTCGACGCGCTTGGCGGCGTCCTCGCTGACCAGCGGGCCGACGTCGGTGGCCGGGTCGGCGGGGTCACCGGCGCGCAGGGCCTCGACGGCGGTGACGACCTTGGGTACCAGCCGGTCGTAGACCGACGCGTCCGCGATCACGCGCTGCACGGAGATGCAGGACTGGCCCGCCTGGTAGTTGGAGAAGGTGGCGATGCGCTGCGCCGCCCAGTCCAGGTCCGCCTCGGAGTGGTAGTCGCCCAGTACGATCGCGGCCCCGTTGCCGCCCAGCTCCAGTGTGACGCGCTTGCGCGGCACCGAGTCGAGGATGGACCAGCCGACGGGGGCGGAGCCGGTGAAGGAGATGATCGGCAGCCGCTCGTCCTTGACCAGCCCGGGCATCTGGTCGTTGGGCACCGGCAGGACGGACCACGAACCGGCCGGCAGGTCGGTCTCCGCCAGCAGCTCGCCGATCAGCAGCCCGGACAGCGGCGTGGCCGGGGCGGGCTTGAGGATGATCGGGGTGCCGACGGCCAGCGCGGGAGCGACCTTGTGCGCGCACAGGTTGAGCGGGAAGTTGAAGGGCGCGATGCCCAGCACCGGTCCGTAGGGGAAGCGCTTGGTGTAGGCGAGCCGGCCCGTGCCGCCCGCGTCGGAGTCGAGCCGCTGCGCCTCGCCGCCGTTGAAGCGGCGGGCCTCGTCGGCGGCCCAGCGGAAGACGGAGACGCACCGGCCGACCTCGCCGCGGGCCCATTTCATGGGCTTGCCGTTCTCCGCCGAGATCAGCGCGGCGATCTCCTCGGAGCGTTCGCCGACGCGCCGCACGATGTGGTCCAGGGCTGCCGCGCGTACGTGCGCGGGGGTCGCCGCGAACTCCTCGGCGACCTCTGCGGCGGCGGCCACGGCCTCCTCGACCTGGGCCGCGGTGGGCAGGCTGATACTGCCGACGAGCCGCCCGTCCCAGGGCGAGGTCACATCGAGCGTGTCCTCGCCGGTGGCCTCACGGCCGGCGAGCCAGAAGGAGTGCGGGGAAGTCGCTGTCGTCACTGCGGGACCGCCCTTACGGATGGTGAGGATGATGGAGATCGGTGAGCGGGGCGAAACCGGTGGCCGGTGGACCGTCATCGGCTGCCCGCTTTCCACCATAGGGGGGTGCGAGGGTGACTGATTCTTGTCCGACTCGGCACACTCCGGCGGCTGCGCTGGCCGGATCGGCAGAGACCGGAACGGTCGTGCTCGTGGTGTGCCCTAACCCGTCGCCTTGAGCGCGAGCCACAGCTCCATACGTACGTCCGGATCGTCGAGCGACCGGCCGAGGATCTCTTCGACCCGGCGCATGCGGTAGCGCAGGGTGTGCCGGTGTACACCCAGATCGGCCGCGGCCGCGTCCCACTGGCCGTGCCGGGACAGCCACGCCCGGAGGGAGGCGACGAGGTCGCCCCGGCCGTTCGCGTCATGTTCACGCAGCGAACGCAGCAGGCCGTCGGCGAACGCCCGTACGGCGTCGTCGGCGAGCAGCGGCAGCACCGAACCCGCCGCCACGTCCTCGTGCTCCACCAGCGGGGTGCCGCGGCGCCGGGCGACCGACAGCGCCTGGTCGGCCTGTTTGAAGGCGACGGTGGCGGCGGCGAGCCCGGCGGGTGCCGAGACGCCGATGACCAGGGCGTCCTCGGGGGTACGGGGCGATCCGTTCGGGTGCGCGCCGGCGCCCGAGCCGACCGGGCCGGCGGCGCTGGTCGATTCCACCGCTTTCGCGCAGGACGCCGCGTACTCCGCGCAGGCCGAGACCGCCGCCCCGCCGTCGGGGGCGATGACGACCACACGGCTGCCGTCGGGCACGACGAGCACTGCCTCGCCGTTGCGCGCCGCGGCGGTCTCGATGAGATCCACGAGCTGGTCGAGGGGGCCGGTCAGGTCGTCGGTGATGCCTTCCGGCGTCGGCACCGGCACCGCCGAATTCTCGGTGACCGTCACGACGGGCAGCTGAGCGGGACCCGGGCCGCCGGAGCCTCCGGGACCTCCAGAGCCGCCGGGACCCCCCGAAGCGGAGCCCGCGGCGGCGCTGCCGCCCCCTCGGGTCCGGGCCGCGGAGCCGGCGACCGGCTCCGCCACCAGCACCCGCATCGGCGCGTCCAGCAGCCCTCCGTACAGCCGTCCGGCGACCGCCCGCGCGTGCCCGGATTCGCCCGAGAGCAGCATCCGCATCACCGCCGCTCCCAGCCGCTGTTCGGCCTCCTGCAGTGCCCGCGAGCGCTCCATGGTGAGGGTCAGCAGCGCGATCGCGGAGTGCACCGCGTACCGCTCGGCGGTGCCCAGCTGTGCGGCCGTACCCACGGCGAGCACGGCCTTGGCGCGGCGACCGCTGCCGACCGACTGCAGCTCGACGCGGTCGTCGCCGGTGTCCGGCCCACTGACCACGGCGCTCGCGGGCGGGGGTCTGTCGCGGAGCCGCTCGGCGTCGCCGACGAAGCGGGAGGCCCTGCGCACGGCCCAGGTG
>NZ_JBOHCV010000306.1:0-1961 GCF_050698815.1 Streptomyces sp. | reverse complement strand
CACGTGGAAGATCGGGGCCTCGATCATCCTGGCCACGTCGGTGGAGTACATCGACGACCGCGCCGACTCGGGCGCCGCGGTGAAACCGACCTGGTTGTTGACGATGATGTGGACCGTGCCGCCGGTCCGGTAGCCGCGCAGCTGCGACATGTTGAGCGTCTCGGCCACCACGCCCTGGCCCGCGAAGGCCGCGTCGCCGTGCAGCTGTACGGGCAGCACCGTGAAGTCCGTGCCGCCCTTGTTGATGATGTCCTGCCGGGCGCGCGCGACCCCCTCGACGATGGGGTCGACGGCTTCCAGGTGGGACGGGTTGGCGGTCAGGGTGACCTTGATCTGCTCGCCGTCCAGGCCGGTGAAGGTGCCCTCGTTGCCCAGGTGGTACTTCACGTCGCCGGAGCCGTGCATCGACTTCGGGTCGAGGTTGCCCTCGAACTCGCGGAAGATCTGCGCGTAGGACTTGCCGACGATGTTCGCCAGCACGTTCAGCCGGCCGCGGTGCGCCATGCCGATGACGCACTCGTCGAGCCGCGACTCGGCGGCGGCGTCGAGTACGGCGTCCAGCAGCGGGATGACGGACTCGCCGCCCTCCAGTGAGAACCGCTTCTGGCCCACGTACTTGGTCTGCAGGAACGTCTCGAACGCCTCCGCGGCGTTCAGCCGCCGCAGGATGCGCAGCTGCTCGTCACGCTCCGGCTTGGAGTGCGGACGCTCGACCCGGTCCTGGATCCACTTGCGCTCCTTGGGGTCCTGGATGTGCATGTACTCGATGCCGGTGGTGCGGCAGTACGAGTCGCGCAGCACGCCCAGGATGTCGCGCAGCATCATCATCGACCGGTTGGCGAAGCCGCCGACGGCGAACTCCCGCTCCAGGTCCCACAGCGTCAGCCCGTGCTCGGTGATGTCCAGGTCGGGGTGCTTGCGCTGCTTGTACTCCAGCGGGTCGGTGTCGGCCATGATGTGGCCGCGCACCCGGTAGGAGTGGATCAGGTCGAAGACGCGGGCGGCCTTGGTGACGTCGTCGTCGTGCGAGGCGTCGATGTCCTGGTTCCAGCGCACCGGCTCGTAGGGGATGCGCAGCGCCTTGAAGATCTCGTCGTAGAAGTCGCTCTCGCCGAGCAGCAACTGGCTGACGATGCGCAGGAACTCGCCGGAGGCGGCGCCCTGGATGACCCGGTGGTCGTACGTGCTCGTCATCGTCATGACCTTGGAGACGCCGAGCCGGTGCAGGGTGTCCTGCGAGGTGCCCTGGAACTCCGCCGGGTACTCCATCGCGCCCACGCCCAGGATCAGCCCCTGACCGGGCATCAGCCGCGGCACGGAGTGCACGGTGCCGATGCCGCCGGGGTTGGTGAGCGAGCAGGTGACGCCGGAGAAGTCCTCCATCGTCAGCTTGTTGTTACGGGCGCGGCGGACGATGTCCTCGTAGGCCTGCCAGAACTCGAAGAAGGTGAGCGTCTCCGCCTTCTTGATGGCGGCGACGACGAGCTGCCGGTCGCCGTTCGGCTTCACCAGGTCGATGGCCAGGCCGAGGTTGACGTGGTCGGGCTTGACCAGGGTCGGCTTGCCGTCCTTCTCGGTGAAGGAGTGGTTCATCGTCGGCATCGCCTTCAGCGCCTGCACCATGGCGTAGCCGATCAGGTGCGTGAAGGACACCTTGCCGCCGCGGGCGCGCTTGAGGTGGTTGTTGATGACGATGCGGTTGTCGAAGAGCAGCTTGACCGGCACCGCGCGCACCGAGGTGGCGGTGGGCAGCTCCAGCGAGGCGTTCATGTTCTTCGCGACGGCGGCGGACGGGCCGCGCAGCTGTACGTACTCGGGTCCGGCCGGCTCCTCCGGCTGCGCTCCCTCGCCGCCGCCCTTGGCGCCCTGGGCGGGCGTCTTGGCGGGAGCCGCCTTCGCGGGGACGGGCTTGGCGAGGTCGATCGCGAGGCCGAGGTTCACCTGGGCGGGCTTGAGCAGGG
>NZ_JBOHCV010000305.1:0-5562 GCF_050698815.1 Streptomyces sp. | reverse complement strand
GCCCCGGAACTTGTTCCGGGGCCGACTCGTGTTCGGGCGGGCGCTCGTTCAGGCAAACCGACTACCAGGGTGGGCCACCCGTACGGCAGGATCTGTGGATGGCTGTCCGAGACGTGCGCACCCTGCCGAAAGCCCATCTGCACCTGCACTTCACCGGTTCGATGCGCCCCAGCACGCTGCTGGAACTGGCCGACAAGTACGGCGTCCACCTCCCCGAGGCGCTCAGCGGCGGCGAGCCGCCGAAGCTGCGCGCCACCGACGAGCGCGGCTGGTTCCGCTTCCAGCGGCTGTACGACATGGCGCGGTCGTGTCTGCGGGAGCCCGAGGACATCCAGCGGCTGGTGCGGGAAGCGGCCGAGGAGGACGTGCGGGACGGCGCGCGCTGGCTGGAGATCCAGGTTGACCCGACGTCGTACGCGCCCCGGCTGGGCGGTCTGATCCCGGCGCTGGAGATCATCCTGGACGCGCTGGAGAGCGCCGCGCGGGAGACCGGTCTGGGGATGCGGCTTGTGGTAGCGGCGAACCGGATGAAACACCCGCTGGACGCCCGTACGCTCGCCCGGCTCGCCGTCCGCTTCCGGGACCGCGGCGTCGTCGGCTTCGGGCTGTCCAACGACGAACGCCGGGGTTTCGCCCGCGACTTCGACCGCGCCTTCGCCATCGCCCGGGAGGGCGGTCTGCTGGCGGCCCCGCACGGCGGCGAGCTGTCCGGGCCGAGCAGCGTGCGGGACTGCCTGGACGACCTGCACGCCTCCCGCCTCGGCCACGGCGTACGGGCGGCCGAGGACCCGGTGCTGCTGGCGCGGCTGGCGGAGCGCGGCGTGACCTGCGAGGTCTGCCCCGCCTCGAACGTGGCACTGGGCGTCTACGACAAGCCGGCGGAGGTGCCGCTGCGCACCCTGTGGGACGCCGGCGTGCCGATGGCGCTCGGTGCCGACGATCCGCTGCTGTTCGGGGCGCGGCTCGCGGCGCAGTACGGCATCGCGCGGGACACGCACGGCTTCACCGACCCCGAACTGGCGGAGCTGGCACGGCAGTCGGTACGGGCCGCGTCGATGCCGGCGGAGGTGCGCGACGAGGTGCTGGCCGACATCGACGCGTGGCTGGCGGAGCCTTCGCCATGGCCGGTGTCCTAGCGGATTCCCTACCGGATTCCCCCGAGCAGGGTCCGGACGAGGTTCGCCGCGAACTCCTCCAGTGGCTGCGCCGCCTCCGCCCCGCCGCCGATGCTGAGCAGGATCGCGCGCTGGTGGCAGGCCCCGAGCAGCAGTGCGGCGGCCGCATCCGGGTCCGCGTCGGCGCGGAGCCGGCCCCCTTCGCGCTCGGCGCGCAGATAGCCGGCGAGCGCCTCTACGGGCTTGTGGGGACCGGAGCCGAGCTTGCGCATGGCCTCGTCGTGGCGGCGCAGCAGCTTGGGCTCGGCGAACAGGGAGGCGGCGATGGGGAAGCTGCGCTCGTAGAAGCGGGCGGCGTGCTGGGCGATCTCGATGAGGTTCTCCTCGATGCCGCGGGCCGGCTCGCCGGGGGCCCCGGCATCGGCGGCCGCGGCGGCGTTGAGTTCGTCCAGCAGCGGAGCGAGCCGGGGCAGCCGCTCCTGCAGCACATGGATGAAGATCTCTTCCTTGCCGGTGAAGTGCTTGTAGAGGGCGGCCTCCGAGCAGTGGGCGGCGCGGGCGATCTCCTTGGTGGTGGTACGGGCCAGTCCGATGGTGCGCATCAGCTGTTCGGCGGCGTCGAGGATGCGCTCACGGGTGGGGGTCGAGGGGCGAGTGGGCATTCACCGACCCTAGCCGGGCCGGGAGGTAGGGTGGCGGCGGGTGGGTGAATACTCACTTACCCTCGCGTGCCGTCCCCGGAAGAGAGGTCACGCTGATGCGCTACACGGTTTTCGGTGCCACCGGCGGCACCGGTCAGGAGCTCGTACGGCAGGCGCTGGACTCCGGACACGAGGTGACGGCGGTGGTACGGGATCCGGCGCGACTGCCCGTACGGCACGCACGGCTGGACGTGATCACCGCCGACGTCACCGACGCGGAGTCCCTGACCCCCACGGTGGCGGGACGCGACGCGGTGCTGTCCGGGCTGGGCGCGCCCGGCAACAAGGCCGCGGGCATCGCCTCACGGGGCACCCGGGCGATCCTGCGGGCGATGGAAGCGGCCGGGGTGCGCCGCTACGTCGGGGTCAGCGCGGCGCCGGTGGAACCGGGTTCGGAGGGGGAATCCGTGTTCTACCGCGCCGTGCTGCTGCCGCTGGTGCGCCGGGCGTTCCGCGACGTGTACGCCGACCTGGCGGTGATGGAGGACGCGATCCGCGCCAGCACGGTGGACTGGACGATCGTGCGGCCGCCACGGTTGACGGACAAGCCCGCCACCGGCACGTACCGGCGGACGATCGGCGGCAACGTGACGCGCGGTCACCTGGTGCCGCGGGCCGACCTGGCCGCCGCGATGCTGGCGATGGTGGACGACCGGGCGACGGTCGGGCAGGGCGTGGGCGTCGCGTCCTGATGCCTCGGCCCGCCGGCCCGGTTGACGTGGTGCTTTACAGCGCGCAGCCGACGGTCACCGGCTCGTTGACGAGCGTCACGCCGAAGGCGGCGCGGACCCCGTCCCGTACCTCGCGGGCGAGGGCGAGCAGGTCGTCGGTGCTGGCGTCGCCGCGGTTGGTCAAGGCCAGGGTGTGCTTGCTGGAGATACGGGCCCGGCTGGTGCCGTACCCCTTGCCGAACCCGGCCCGGTCGATGAGCCAGGCGGCCGAGGTCTTCGTACCGCCGTCCCCCGCCGGGAAGGCGGGTGCCGCGACGTCGCTGCCCAGCCGCTCGGCGACGCGGGCGACGAAGGCGGTGAACTCCTCCTCGCTCAGCACCGGATTGGTGAAGAAGGACCCCGCGGACCAGGTGTCGTGGTCCTCGGGGTCGAGCACCATGCCCTTGCCCGCGCGAAGCTTGAGCACGGTCTCGCGGGCGGTCTGCGCGGGCACCCGGTCGCCGGGTTCGACGCCGAGTACCCGGGCGGTCTCGGCGTACTTCAGGGGTGCCGACAGGCCGCCGGCGTCCTCCAGTTCGAAGCGGACCCGGAGGACGACGTAGCGGGACAGGTCGGCCTTGAAGCGGCTGTGGCGGTAGGAGAAACCGCAGTCGGCGTTGGCGAGGGTGACCGTCTCCCCGGCGTGGCGGTCGTAGGCGACCACCTCGGTGATGGTCGCGGAGACCTCCTGCCCGTACGCACCCACGTTCTGGATCGGCGTCGCGCCCGCGGAGCCCGGGATGCCGGCCAGGCATTCGACGCCCGCCAGGCCCGCGTCGACGGTACGGGCGACCGCGTCCGACCAGTTCTCCCCGGCCGCGAGTTCCAGGCAGGTGCCGGACAGGGCGAAGCCGGTGGTGGCGATGCGCAGGGCGGTGCCGCGGAAACCCTCGTCGGCGATGACGAGGTTGCTGCCGCCGCCGACGATCAGCAGCGGGGTACCGGCGGCATCGGCCTCGCGGACGGCCGCGATCACCTCGGTGTCGGTGGTCGCGGTGCGGAGGCGGGTGGCCGGGCCGCCGAGGCGGAAGGTCGTCAGCGGGGCGAGGGGGGCGTCATGGAGTTCCTGCACGCCGTCAAGCGTACGAGAGCGGGGCGGGGGCGCCTCCCGTCGGTCCCCCGCCCCCGTCCTCCGTCGCGGTCGCCGTCGCCGGTCGCCGGTACCTCGCCGCCGGTGTCAGCCGAGCCGGACCACGGCGCGGGACCTGCCCAGCACCTTCTGCCCGGCGCTCGTCACCGTCAGGTCCACCCGGACGGTACGGGCGTCGTCGTCGAGCTTGGCGGCGACCTTGGCGCTGACCTCGAGAGCCGCGCCCTTGTCGTCGTCGGGCACGATGACCGGCTTGGTGAAGCGCACCCCGTACTCGAGCACCGCCGCCGGATCGCCGGCCCAGTCCGTCACCACCCGGACCGCCTCGGCCATGGTGAACATGCCGTGCGCGATGACGTCCGGCAGTCCGACCTCCTTGGCGAACCGCTCGTTCCAGTGAATGGGGTTGAAGTCCCCCGAGGCGCCCGCGTAGCGCACCAGCGTCTCGCGGTCGACGGGGAAGGTGCACGCGGGCAGCTCGGTGCCGACCTCGACGTCGGCGTACGCGATCTTCGCTGACATCTCCGTCACCCCTCCTCGGCCGCGCGGGCCACCAGCTTGGTGCGGGCGGTCACCACGAGCTCGCCCGCCTCGTCGTGCACCTCGCCGCGTACGTCGAGGATGTCGTTGCCCGCCATCGACTTGACCGCCTCGATGGTGGAGGTGACAGAGAGCCGGTCCCCCGCCCGTACCGCCCGCTCGTACGTGAACTGCTGGTCGCCGTGCACCACTCGGCTGTAGTCCAGGCCCAGCTGCGGGTCCTCGGTGACCTGCCGGGCCGCGCGGAAGGTGATGGCGAAAACGAAGGTGGGCGGGGCGATCACATCCGGGTGGCCCAGCACCCGGGCGGCCTCCGGGTCGGTGTAGGCCGGGTTGGAGTCGCCGATGGCCTCGGCGAACTCGCGGATCTTCTCGCGGCCGACCTCGTAGCGCGGCGTGGGCGGATAGCTCCGCCCGACGAAGGACTGGTCGAGCGCCATGGGCGCGGCACCTCCTGAGGGCTCGTGGGCACTGGGCACGTCACACACGACACGAGGCCGCCCCCGGATCGGGGACGGCCTCGTCGAAGGACCTGATTCAGCGCGTCTCGCGGTGCGCCGTGTGCGTCTTGCAACGCGGGCAGTGCTTCTTCATCTCCATGCGGTCCGGGTTGTTCCGCCGGTTCTTCTTGGTGATGTAGTTCCGCTCCTTGCACTCCACGCAGGCCAGCGTGATCTTCGGGCGGACGTCGGTGGCAGCCACGTGAGTGCTCCTTGACGGGCGGGTCGGCAGATGAGCAGGCAGAGTAGCCGATCGGAGGACCGAACCCACAATCGGCTACATTCGGTGAAGTAGCGGTGACCGGACTTGAACCGGTGACACAGCGATTATGAGCCGCTTGCTCTACCGACTGAGCTACACCGCCACGATGTGAGGACCCTCCCCATCGAGCGGCGGATCTCACACATCAGAGCCCCAAAACGGAATCGAACCGTTGACCTTCTCCTTACCATGGAGACGCTCTGCCGACTGAGCTATTGGGGCGAGCGATGAAGACATTACACGCCTCACAGCCAAAGGTGAAATCCGTATCGGGCCCGCTGAACCCCCGGCCAGGGCCCGCGCTCACGGGCCTCACCAGGCATCCGGCAACACCTCAATCCTCCCTCACACCACGCCGGTACGACTATTCGTCTCCTCCTCGCCGGGGCACTTCCGGCGGCCTACTCTCGACTGACGCTGCGTGATCTTGATCATCCGCCGACGTGGGGAGTGTGATGGCCGACAGCCAGCCACCGGAGCCGAGGGACGCCGACGGCCCCCGCGACAACGACCCGCGTGCGGCGGCCGCATCGAGGGACGCCGCCTCGAAGGATCCCGCCGCCCCTCGGGAGGCCACCGCCCCGGGCGAACCCGCCCGTGACAGCGCCGCCCGCACCCTCATGCTGTGCGGCGCCCGGCTCGCC
>NZ_JBOHCV010000304.1:0-7227 GCF_050698815.1 Streptomyces sp. | reverse complement strand
GCTGCGCGCCGCCAAGGAAGCACAGATACAGGCGGCCTTGGAATCCCATGCCGTCGTCGACCAGGCGGTCGGCATGGTCCGGCTCGCCCAAAGCTGCGACCACGAAACGGCGTGGGGCATCGTGAAGCGGCTCTCACAGAACACCAACACCAAACTCCGCACGATCGCCGAAGCCGTGATCCAACTGGCGACCGACGAGGAAGCCGCACCCCTACCCAAGGACCTGCACAAAGTCGTCCAGCACGCCCTGACACCGCCCAAGCAGCGATAACGCCGAGCCGTTCACCGCCCCCCCCCACGAGGATTGCCGACTCCCTGGCACGCGTCGTCACCGCTCTTCTCGAAGTCCTCGGCACCCCGTCGCCGCCCTGCGCCCACGACCCGCCATCACCGTGGAAGCTGGTCAGGTTTGGCCCACGATGCCAGCCATCACGGGCCTGGCGACTGGCCCCCAGCCAGGTGCGGGCGACCGTCTGGGCCCGAGTCAGCGCGGTCAGGTCAGCCCCTCCCGAGCGCCAAGGACCCCAAGGCCCTCCGACAGACAGCGTGGAGGTTTCGGCCTCCCGCTCAGGGCAACCCATCCACCGGCGTACGACATGAGTCGTAAGACTGCGCGCTCAGGCCTACCACCGAACGGAGAGCCACATGTTCAAGGCAATCGCCGACATCCTGCGGACGATCGGCGGCGTCATCGCCACCATCGTCACGCTGCCCTTCCGTCTCGTTGCACGGCTCTTCGGTGGAGCTTCGGACAGCGCCCACGGCAGGCACTGAGCCCCATCTGCAGGGCTAGGCGACGCCTATTTGAGGTGGAGGGCGGGTCGGCGCCCGCGGCCGCGATGGCGCGCGCTCCTCGTCAACCAGGCGCTGTACATGGGCGACTACCGGCAGGCGGTGGCCTTCGCCGAGGCGGGACTACGCACCGCGGGACACGCAATCTCGCACGCCCTTGCCTGCGACCTGCACGCCATGCAGGCCAAGGCGTACTCCCGTATGGGAGACGGCGCTTCCGCCCGCAGGTGCATGACGCTCGCCGAGACCGCCGCAGGGAAGATCCGCGCCGACGACGAGCCCGCCGAAACTGGCTACGTCCAACCCGGGCTCCTCGAATCCAACATGGCCGACGCCCTCATGCGCATCGGGGACACCGGCTCGGCACAGACCTACGCCGCCGAAGCGGTCGCCGTGCAGACACACGCCCGCGGCCGGGTGCATCGCTTGGCCACGCTCACGGACTGCGAGATCAAGGCCGGTGAGGTAGACCGAGCTGCCGGGTCGGCGCAGACGATGGTGGAACAGATGCAGGGGATGGAGTCGCGGCGCCTCAACGACCGGCTGACGAAGGTACGCCGCTCCCTGACAGCCACGGGAAGCAGCGCGGTGCGGGACGTGGTGGACCGCATCGACGGAGCCTTGGACCTGCCCATGTGAGCGTGTGTTGGGATAGGGGTCCCGACGAGAGGCAGCAGCGTGTCCGTGTGGCAGAACCTCGGCGAGCACACCGTGTATGAGAACCCGTGGGTGCGCGTGAACATGGCGGACGTGGAGCTGCCCGACGGCCGGCACCTGGACCACACCGTCATTCGGCTGCGCCCGGTTGCTGTGGCCACCGTCGTGAACGAGCGCAACGAGGTGCTGTTGCTGTGGCGGCACCGCTTCATCACCGGCGCGTGGGGCTGGGAGTTGCCTTCCGGCGGCACTGGGGAGGGCGAGCACCCGGCTGAGGCGGCGGCACGTGAGTTCGAGGAGGAGACGGGTTGGCGGCCGGGCTTGATGCGGCTGCTGCTGACCGTCGACCCGATGCCGGGTATCTCCACTTCACACCACCGCATCTACTGGTCGGACAGTGCCGAGTTCGTGGGTGAGCCACGCGACGGGTTCGAGTCGCAGCGCCGAGAGTGGGTGCCATTGCGGGACGTGCCGGACTTGATTGCGTGTGGTGACGTGCGGTCCGCGAACGCGGTGTCCGCGCTGCTGATGCTGCACCGGCTCTGCCTCGGCTGACCCACGCCGGGATCGTTACGGCGCACGATGAGCCGTCGCTAGACTCGCACAGGTGTCCGATTATCCTCGCGATGTGCCGCGTCTCCGCACCATCGAGCGGTACCTGCTCGTCCAGCTCGCCAACGTACGCCGCGCCATCGGCCAGGCCGAGGACAGCATCAACACCGAGCCAGCGCCGATCGTGCCCCGCTGATGTATCGCCTGGCGCCGCTCCCCACCCGGCACCATCCGCGTAGGCGTCATCCACCGCGCCGGCTCACATGGAGTCGACGAGGAGAACACCGACGCAGAAGCGCCCTTCCCGGGCAAGCCCAGTCGGGACGCTAAGCCGCAGGTCAGCCCCATTTCCGCCAAGCTTGCGAGTGATCAAAATCGGAGCCGCCTGTCGGATTCGAACCGACGACCTTCTGTTTACAAGACAGATGCTCTAGCCAGCTGAGCTAAGGCGGCGGGGGCCTGCGCGTGCAGTCTACCCACCCCGGGGCGGGGGGCCGCGATGCGGTTTCGTTGCCACTGGGGTACTGACAAGGCGCGCACCGGCGGGTTAGCGTCACCGCAGTCCACACCAGTGGACTACACCTCCCTTTACGACGGATCGTCCGGCACGTACCTGCCGGTGAAGGAGACAACATCATGGCTACGGTCACCTATGACCAGGCAACCCGGATCTACCCCGGGGGCGACAAGCCCGCCGTCGACAAGCTCCAGATAGAGATCGAGGACGGGGAGTTCCTCGTCCTCGTCGGACCGTCCGGCTGCGGCAAGTCCACCTCCCTGCGGATGCTCGCGGGCCTCGAGGACGTCAACGAAGGCTCCATCCGCATCGGTGACCGCGACGTCACCCACCTGCCGCCGAAGGACCGGGACATCGCGATGGTGTTCCAGAACTACGCGCTCTACCCGCACATGTCCGTCGCCGACAACATGGGCTTCGCCCTCAAGATCGCCGGCAAGCCCAAGTCGGAGATCCGGGCGAAGGTCGAGGACGCGGCGAAGATCCTCGACCTCACCGACTACCTGGGCCGTAAGCCCAAGGCGCTCTCCGGCGGTCAGCGGCAGCGGGTGGCCATGGGCCGCGCGATCGTCCGGGAGCCGCAGGTCTTCCTCATGGACGAGCCGCTCTCGAACCTCGACGCCAAGCTCCGCGTCCAGACCCGTACGCAGATCGCCGGCCTGCAGCGCCGCCTCGGCATCACGACGGTGTACGTGACCCACGACCAGGTCGAGGCCATGACCATGGGTGACCGGGTCGCCGTGCTCAAGGACGGGCTGCTGCAGCAGGTCGACACCCCGCGCCACATGTACGACCACCCCGCGAACCTCTTCGTCGCGGGCTTCATCGGCTCCCCCGCCATGAACCTGGTCGAGGTGCCGGTCACCGATGGCGGCGTCAAGTTCGGCAACAGTGTCGTGCCCGTCGAGCGTGAGGCGCTGGCCGCCGCCGTCGAGAAGGGCGACAAGACCGTCACGGTCGGCGTCCGCCCGGAGCACTTCGACCTGGTCAACGGCGAGGCCGCGGACGCCGCCCTGTCCAAGGACCAGCCCGCCGGCATGCCGGTCACCGTGAACGTCGTCGAGGAGCTCGGTGCCGACGGTTACGTCTACGGCACCGCCGAGGTCGGCGGCGAGCAGCGCGACCTGGTGGTCCGCGTCTCCGGACGGCAGGTGCCCGAGAAGGGCTCGGTCGTGCACGTGCTGCCGCGCGGCGGCGAGAGCCACGTCTTCTCCACCTCCACCGGTGAGCGGCTCAGCGACTGACCCGAGTACCTGAAAGGAAGGGGCCGCACCCGTACAACACGGGCATGCGGCCCCTTTTCGATCCCGTTCGTCAACACAGACTTCGGAACCACGCCTTTCTCGTCACTCGACAGGGTGACTAAATGTCGCCAAATCACTACCGCTCGCTACCATCGCGAGCGTGAACCATGTAGCCCGCCGTATCGGCCGATCTCTCGCTCTCGTCCTCCCGGTCGTCCTCGTCCTGTCCGGGACGCTGGCGGTCACCCGGGTGCCCTGGGCGACCTCTCCCTCCGACTCCCAGGTGCTCACCGCGTCCGCGGAGCGGGCATCCACGAAGCAGTCCGCTTCACGTGCGCCCCAGGACGTGCTCCGTGACCGTCTGGTCGCCGAGTTGCAGGAGAAGGACCCGGGCGTCGCCCTGACCAGCCTTCAGCACGAGATGAACCTCAAGCCCTCCCTCGCCAAGCACTGCGCGTCGCTCGCGCGGACACTCGGCCGTGCCGCCGTGCAGAAGTACGGCACCGTGCGCGCCCACCGCTACTCGCGCCCCGTCTGCGACACCTCCTTCGCCACGGGTGTCGCCCAGGTGCGCTGACGGACCGGTGACCGGGCGGCGCTGCGCATAGGGTGCGCAGCATGACGCAGCGCCCCACCCAAGCCGTGATCCTGGCCGGCGGCCAGGGGACGCGGCTGCGGCCGTACACCGACGACCGTCCCAAACCGATGGTCGAGATCCCCGGCACCGGAGTGCCGATCATCGGCCACCAGCTCGCCTGGCTGGCCGCCGAGGGTGTCACCGATGTCGTCGTCTCCTGCGGTCACTTGGCCGAGGTGCTGAGCGACTGGCTGGCCACCACGACGCTCCCCTCCCCCGCCTCGGGCGCCTTGAGCGACGAGCCGGGTGCCGGCGGACCGAGTCCCCTGCGCGTCAGCGTCGTCATCGAGACGGAGCCGTTGGGCCGCGGCGGCGGGCTGAAGTACGCCGCCGCCTCGCTGCCCCGGCCCGACGAGCCCTGGTACGCCACCAACGGCGACATCTGGACCCGCTTCCGGCTGCGCGAGATGGCCGCCTTCCACACCGAGCGGGACGCGGTCGCCACCATCGCGCTCGCGCGTCCGCGAATTCCCTGGGGGGCGGTGGAGACCAACGAGTTCGGTCAGGTCCTCGACTTCATCGAAGCTCCGCCCTCGCCGTATCTGGTCAACGCGGGCGTCTATGTCTTCTCCTCGTCCTTCACCGGACTGCTGCCCGACCGTGGTGACCACGAGCGCACGACGTTCCCGCGGCTCGCCCGGCAGCGGCGGCTCGCGGGCTTTCCCCTGCCACAGGGTGCGTACTGGCGCGCCATCGACACGGCCAAGGATCTGACCGAGGCGGCCAGGGAGTTGCGGGAGGGGCCCGTGCGCGGCTGAGGGGGTACGCGGGGTCTGCGCGCGTAGGCAGGGGCGGGGGTCTGCGCGCGTACGCAGGGCCTGGGCACACGTGAGGGGCGCGCCCCGTGGAGCGCGCCCCTTGGCTCGTCCGCTGACGTCCCGGGCTGCCTCAGCCCGCGGCGTCAGCGCGGGTCAGCCCAATAGGCCCCCCAAACCACCCCCGTTCCCGCCCGAGGACGAGCCGCCACCGCTGCTGCCGCCGGAGGCGGAGCCTCCACCACTGCCACCGCTGCCACTGCCGCCCGCCGTGCTCGCGCCGCCGCCACTCGTGGCCTGCGTGCCCGGCGTGGTCTGCCCCGGCGGCGGCGCACCCGGTGTGGTCCGCTGCGGCGCCTGCTCGGTTTCGGGCCCGCTGGGCGCCGACGGGTCGCCGTTCTGGTCCTGGCCGTCCTGTGAGGCGGGAGCCGAGGGGTCGGAGCTGCGGCTGTCCGGGCCGCCGGCCGTGCCCTGCGTGCTCTGGCCCTGCCGGGTCTGGCCGTTGCCCGTACGGTCGCCGGGGCGCTTCGGATCCGGCGAGCCGGGCAGCTGGTTGGTCGGCGGCTCGCCCGGCTCGGGCACCGTGGCCGTCTGCGAGGAGCGCACCGCGCCACCCAGGGTGGAACCGGTCAGCAGCGCGAGCCCGACCACGACGGTCGCGATCACGGTGCCGCGGCGCAGCACCCGGCGCCGCAGGTCCCGGATGCCGGCACGCGGGCCCAGCTTCCGCCACGCATCGGTGGCCAGCCGGCCGTCGACCGAGTAGACGGGGGCGCCCGCGATGATGAGCGGGCTCCACGCGGCCAGGTAGATGATGTCCGGCGCTTCGTAGGCGGGCACCGTGCTCCAGCTGACCGTCATCAGGAGCGCGGCCGAGAGCAGTGCGCCGATCGCTGCCGCGAACCGTTGCCAGAGGCCGCACATCGTCAGCACGCCCACGATGAGCTGCAGGAAGGCGACGGTCAGCCCGGAGCCGACAGGGTGTGCCAGGGCGAAGTCGCGCAGCGGTGACGCTATGGTCCAGGGCTCCAGCGACCGCAGCCAGGTCACCAGCGACCCGCGGTCGCCGCCGTCGAAGTAGACCGGGTCGCACAGCTTGCCCACGCCGGCGTAGATCGAGATGAAGCCCAGGAAGATCCGCAACGGCAGCAGCACGACCCCGAGGTTCATCCGCCTGCCCGGGTAGTACGCCTGCCGGCCTGCCCCGAACGGCCCGGCGGAGTCGAACTCCTCGTCCTCGTCCGGCTGTTCCTGGTAGTCGTAGTCACCGGGCTGCGGGCCGTCGAAAGCGCCCTCCGCGGGCCACATGCCGTGCAGCAGCGGTTGCTGCTGAGTCGTTTCGGACGGCCGGGGCCCACGCGGAGCCACCACAGTCGCGGAGCCGCCCGGACCGGACCCGGACGCCGGGCCCGGCAGGAGGGTGCCCTCCTCGATCCGCGGCAGCACCTGCGTGGCGGAACCGGCCGGTTCGGTGCCGTGCCTCCCGGCGTCCGCCCGTACGGTCTGCATCAGTTCGGTCAGGCCCTGGTCGCCGGAGTCGCCGGCTTCCGCACGGGCGCCCCAGACCACGGGCGCCCGGCGCGGCGGCCGGGCGGTCATGCCGGACAGGGCGGGCAGTTGATCGGTGTGGTCCAGCGGGCTGCCCTGGAGGGAGCGGGCGATGGTGGTCGGGCGGGTGACGGGCGGGGCGAGCTGCACACGGAAGCTCGCGTGGGTGACGATGACCTGTGCGGGGTCGGACGGGACCTTGACCGTGCTCAGCACGGGCTCAGCGTCGAAGAAACCGCTGGAGCTTCCCCTGGGAGTGTTCTCAGGGCGCCGGCCCGAAGGGTCGGGCGTGCGGGGTGTTCTTGTGTCCACACTCATCTAACCGAGTGACGGACGCATAAGACACTGCCTTGACCGGCTCGATCTGTCCGAGGCCCGTCAAGGCTGCTCAGGCGCGCTCCGGGCCGCTCGCCATTCGCGGCGGCGGGCCGCCGCTCGGGCCCGGACGGCGGTCCGCTCCTCAGCCCCGGCGGCGAGCCACTCCTCAGCCCCGGCGGCGGGCCGCCTCGTACAGCACCACGCCGG
>NZ_JBOHCV010000303.1:0-4632 GCF_050698815.1 Streptomyces sp. | reverse complement strand
CCCTGGAACGGCCGCGCGGCCGCGTCCTCGTCCCCGGGGACGCGGCCGCCCTGCTCGCCTGCTACGGCATCACGGTGCAGGCCACCAGCCCCGCCCCCGGTCCGGACGAGGCCGCCTCCGCCGCCGGCCGCCTCGGCTATCCCGTCGCCCTGAAGACCACCGCACCGCAGCTGCGGCACCGCGCGGACCTGGGCGGCGTGCGCCTCGACATCGCCGGCGAGAAGGAGCTGCGCCGCGCCTACACCGAGCTCACGGACTCCCTCGGCAAGCCCGCGGAGTTGCGCCCCGTCGTCCAGGCGATGGCGCCGCGGGGCGTCGACACCGTCATCAGGGCCGCCGTCGACCCCTCCATCGGGGCCGTGCTCACCTTCGGACTCGCCGGCACCCCCTCCGAGCTGCTCGGGGACGTCGCGCACCGGCTCGTCCCGGCCACCGACCGGGACGCCGCCGAGCTGGTGCGCGCCATCCGCAGCGCGCCCATCCTGTTCGGCTGGCGCGGTGCGCGGTCCGCCGACACCGGAGCCTTGGAGGACCTGCTGCTGCGGGTCTCCCGCCTGGTCGACGACCACCCCGAGATCGTCGCCGTCGACCTCGAACCCGTAGTCGTCGCTCCGCGCGGCCATACCGTGCTCGGCGCCACCGTCCGGGTCGCCGAGGCCCCGCCGGAGGCCGACCTCGGCCGCCGCAGCCTGCCCGCCTACTGACCGTCCGCGGGCCCGTAGGATGGCCCGTATGGCGAAGACCGGTACGACGACCCAAGGGCTGCGCGCGGCGATCGAGCGCAGTGGCTACTACCCGACGCTCGTGGCCGAGGCCGTCGAGGCCGCGGTGGGCGGCGAAGCCGTGGATTCCTACCTCGTGCACCAGGAGACGACCTTCGACTCCAACGAGGTCCGCCGCCATGTCACCGTCCTCGTCCTCACCGGCACCCGCTTCATCGTCAGCCACACCGACGAGCAGCCCGCGGACGGCACCTCCTCCTCCCCGTACGCGACGACGTCCACCGAGTCGGTGAAGGTGCAGCGCATCTCCTCCGTGGTGCTCTCCCGCGTCGTGGCCGACCCGGAGTCCTACACCGCGGGCACGCTGCCCCGCGAGGTCGTGCTCACCATCGGCTGGGGCGCGGTCTCGCGCCTCGACATGGAGCCCGCCACCTGCGGCGACCCCAACTGCGAGGCGGATCACGGCTATACGGGCTCCGCCACCGCCGACGACCTCTCGCTCCGGGTCAGTGAGGCAGCCGACGGTCCGGACACCGTCCGGCAGACCCTCGCCTTCGCGCAGGCGCTCTCGGAGGCGACGGTGACCCCGGCCTGATGGCACAGCCCGTCACCGCGGACCAGCGGGAGCCCGCGCCGCTCGACCCCCGCACCGCGCCCGTACCGAAGTACGGCCACGCGTCGCTGTCGGACCTGCTCCCGGCGATCGTCGCGGCACAGGGAGTGGCCGGGCCGCAGACCGCACTGTCCCTCGAACCGGCCGACCGCGCCTGCGTGTTCCTGGTCGACGGCATGGGCTGGGAAGCCCTGCGGGCACACCCGGAGGAGGCCCCGTTCCTCACCTCGCTGCTGCCCGGCTCCCTGAACGGCACCGGGGCCCCCCTCACCGCCGGTTTCCCCTCCACCACTGCGACCTCGCTCGCCTCCGTCGGCACCGGCCTGCCCCCGGGGCTGCACGGACTGCCCGGCTACACCGCCCTCGACCCGGACACCGGCCGGCTGATGAACCAGCTGCGCTGGCGGCCGTGGACGGACCCGTACGTCTGGCAGCCGTACCCGACCGTCTTCCAGCTCGCCGACGCCGCCGGGATCGCCGCCAGCCAGGTCTCCGCGCCGCACTTCGAGCACACCCCGCTCACCCAGGTCGCACTGTCGGGCGGGACCTTCCACGGCATACTCAGCGCCGAGGACCGGATGGACTTGGCCGCCGACCGGCTCGCCGCCGCCGACCGCGCCCTCGTCTACACCTACTACGCCGAACTCGACGGCCACGGACACCGCTACGGCCTCGACTCCGACGCCTGGCGCGGCCAGTTGATGTACGTCGACCGGCTCGCCCAGCGCCTCGCCGAGCAGCTGCCGCCCCGCTCCGCGCTCTACATCACCGCCGACCACGGCATGGTGGACGTCCCGATGACTCCGCAGGCGCGGTTCGACGTCGACGAGGACTGGGAGCTGAGCGCCGGCCTCGCCCAGCTCGGCGGCGAGGGCCGGATGCGGCACTTGTACGCGGTGCCCGGCGCCTCGCGCGACGTGTACACCGTCTGGCGGGAGGTGCTGGCCGACGCGGCCTGGGTGGCCACCCGTGAAGAGGCCATCGAACTGGGCTGGTTCGGGCCACGGATCGATTCCCGGGTGCGGGCCCGGATCGGCGACGTGGTCGTGGCCATGAGCGGGGACGCCGCCGTCGTGGCCACCGACCGCGAGCCCAAGGAGTCCGCGCTGATCGGCATGCACGGCTCCGCGACAGCGGCCGAACAGCTCGTCCCGCTCCTCGAAGTCCGTACGTAGCCACCCCCCCCCGTCCACCCCGCCCCACCGCACGCAGAGAGGCCCACGTTCGCATGCCAGAGCTGGCGTTCTTCTACGGAACGATGGACTGCGGGAAGAGCACGCTCGCTCTCCAGATCGAGCACAACCGCTCGACCCGCGGCCTGCGGGGCATGATCTTCACCCGCAACGACCGGGCGGGGGAGGGGCGGCTGTCCTCCCGGCTCGGTCTGGTGACCGAAGCGGTCGAGGCGGGCGAGGAGTTCAACTTCCACGCCCACCTCGTCAAGCACCTCACCGCGGGCGGCCGAAGCGACTACGTGATCGTGGACGAGGCGCAGTTCCTCGCCCCCGAGCAGATCGACCAGCTCGCCCGCGTCGTCGACGACCTCGGCATGGACGTGTTCGCCTTCGGTATCGCGACCGACTTCCGCACCAGGCTCTTCCCCGGTTCGCAGCGGCTGATGGAACTGGCCGACCGCATCGAGGTGCTGCAGGTCGAGGCGCTGTGCTGGTGCGGAGCCCGGGCTACCCACAACGCCCGTACGGTGGGCGGGAAGATGGTCGTCGAGGGCGCGCAGGTTGTCGTCGGCGACGTCGGGGACCCGACCGGCGAGGTCGGCTACGAGGTGCTGTGCCGCCGTCACCACCGCCGCCGGCTCACGGCGACCGCGGCCGGAGCGGGCGCGCTCTCCCCGGACGTACTGCCGATCGACGCCCCTGCGACCCCGCACGTGACCGAAACCGCCCCCTTCGGGTCACGCTGAACCGGGCATCGCGGGACCACGGGCCCGCCCGCCGGCCGGGTCAGGCCGGTGCCGGTGCCGGTGCGATCACGCTGAACTGGGCGCCTTCCGGGTCGGCGAACGTCGCCACCCGCCCGTGCGGCGAGTCCTCCGGCTCGCTCAGCACCCGGCCGCCCAGCTCGTGCACCCGCCGGACCGCGGCGTCGGTGTCCCCGACGGCGAAGTACGTCTTCCAGTACGGACCGCTCTCGTGCGGGAGTGCCTCTCCGGCCCCTTGAATCCCGGCCACCGGGGTGCCGTCCAGGTGGAGCGTCAGTCGGTCGAGGCCGGCTGGGCTCTGGGGCGTCGGCCCCGGCTCGTATCCGAAGACGCCGGGGTAGAAGTGTCCGGCCGAGGTGGCCTCGCGGGTCACCAGTTCGTGCCAGACGGGCGTGCCCGGCGCCCCTGCCTCGGCGGGGCGCAGGCCGCGGTGCCGGGCGGCGTGCCACACCCCGAAGTTCGCACCGGCCGGGTCCGCCGCGATCGCCATCCGGCCGGCGTCCTCCGCATCGAGCGGTCCCACCGCGACGGTGCCGCCGCGTTCCCTGATCAGGTCGGCGGTCGCGTCCACGTCGTCGCTCGCCATGTAGGGCAACCACGCGACGCGCAGCCGACGGCCCGGCGTGATCTCGCCCAGTCCGGCGACCTCGCGGCCGTCCAGCGTGGCGCGTACGTACCGGCCCAGCTGCCGCGGCCCCGAGGAGAACTCCCAGCCGAACAACTGGTGGTAGAACTCCTGGCCTTCGGCCAGGTCGTGGACCAACAGGCTTGCCCAGCAGGGTGTTCCGGGGGCGTGCTGTCCGGGGGTGTGGCCCTGGTGCGGGTTCCGCGTCAGTGGCTCCGTCATCATGGTCTCTCTCCTTCATGACCGTCATCGATGCGGTCGCGTCATGGTATTTGGCGTGACATCCGTAGGATTCGTGCCCGTGCGCATGTTCGCACCACTTGCGGTGCTGTGGCCGCCGTCCGCGCCGGTTACTTCCTTTTCAGTCCGGTCTGTCGCCGGGCGACTGCGCGAAAATGGCGGAATGACAGCCATCACGTCCGCATCGGCCCTCGCGGCTGACCTCGCCCAGGGCAACGCCCCCGTCCTCCTCGACATCCGCTGGCAGCTCGGCGGTCCGCCCGGCAGACCCGCCTACGAGACGAGTCACCTTCCTGGCGCGGTCTATGTCGACCTGGACACGGAATTGTCGGGCCCGGCCACCGGGCACGGCCGCCATCCCATGCCCGAACTCGCCGTTTTCGCAGGGGCGATGCGGCGTGCCGGCGTCCGGGCGGACCGGCCCGTCGTGGTCTACGACGGCGGCCAGTGCTGGGCCGCGGCCCGCGCGTGGTGGCTGCTGCGCTGGGCGGGT
>NZ_JBOHCV010000302.1:0-1987 GCF_050698815.1 Streptomyces sp. | reverse complement strand
CGCGCGCGCGGAAGACCTGCGTGCGGTGTGCGAGATCGCCGGCCGGCACGGCCTGGTGGTGATCGCGGACGAGATCTACGCCGAGCTGTGCCACGACGGCAACGCCCCGAGCGCCACCCGGTACCTTCCCGAACGCACCGTCATGACCAGTGGGCTGAGCAAATCGATGGCGCTGGGGGGCTGGCGCATCGGCTTCGCACGGGTGCCCGGCGGTCCATGGGGGGACCGGCTGCTCCAGAACCTGACAGGGGTCGCCAGCGAAGTCTGGTCGAGCCTCGCGGCGCCCATGCAGGCCGTGGCGGCGCACATCCTGCGGGACCCGCCCGAGGCACTCGCCCATATCGAGCGCGCCCGCGGGCTGCACGCCACGGTCGCCACGGCGGTGCACTCCGAGTTCACGGCGGCGGGCGCGGTGTGCCGGATACCGGAGGCGGGTTTCTACCTCTACCCCGACTTCGAGCCGGTGCGCGCGGTGCTCACGGCCCAAGGCATCGGCACGGGAGCGGAGTTGGCCGGGGCCCTGCTGGAGCGGCACGGGGTCGGCGTACTGGCGGGTGAAGCCTTCGGCGACGCCCGGGAGGGCCTGCGCGCCCGGGTGGCGACGAGCCTGCTGTACGGAGAGTCCGACGCCCAGCGGCAGCAGTCGCTGGAGAGCGCCGACCCGCTTTCCCTCCCCTGGATCCAGGGCTCGTTGGAGCATCTGCGCGGTGCGCTGTCGGCGCTGACCGCGGGCGCCTGACGGAGCGACAGCACAGGCTCAGCGTTCCCGGCTGTCGTAGGTACCGAACTCTTTGAGCAGTTCCTCCTCCTGCAGGAGCGTCGCGCGCACTTCGTGCCCGCGCTCGCGGGCGACTCCGGCGGCCAGCGCCTGGACCAGCGAGGTGAAAGCCGTCAGGGAACGCAGCACCGAGGGCCCGGCCGCATCGACGTAGAAGACCTGGTCGGCGGAAGCGGCGAGCGGCGAGGAGGGGTTGTCGGTCAGGGCGATGCAGTGGGCACCACGGGTGCGGGCCCAGGAGGCGGCACGTACCGTCTCGGCCGCGTAGCGGTGGATCGAGACGGCGACGAAGCAGTCGCCCTCCCGGACACGGCGCAGGTCGTCGGTCAGCGTGCCCGCACCCGTGGTGACGGTTTCGACGTCTTCGCGCAGCATCCGCAGCAGATAGCCGAGGAGATACGCCGGCGCGTGGCACTTGCGCAGGCCCATGACGTGGACGCGGGGCGCTTCGGCCAGCGCCTTGACCGCCGCGTGCCAGCTGTCCGCGTCGACGCGGGCGAAGGTGCGGGCGATGTTGGCGCGGTCCAGGGCGACCGCCCGTTCCAACGGATCCCCGCCGTCCGTGCCGAGCTGTTCGAGGTTGTCGTAGCGGCGCAGCAGTTGGGCCTGTTCGCGCAGCCGGCCGCGGCACAGCCGGGTCAGCCCCGGATATCCGTCCAGGCCGAGGCCGGCGGCGAAGCGTACGACGGTGGCCTCGTTGACTCCGACCGCGGAGGCCAGTTCCGAGACCGTCATGAAGGCCACCCCCTCGGGATCGGCCATGATCCGGTCGGCCAGCAGCCGCTGCGCGGGGGTGAGCGACCTGGCCCGGGCCTGGAGCTCGGTCAGCAACTCGTCGTAGGTCTGCGGTGCGGAAGCCATGTCACCGATTCTCCCCCGGCCTTGGCGGCCGACGTGCCGGCGCCTCCCCGTTCACGCCGCACCCGCCTTCGCGGGTACGTAGTCCGGCAGCGGCATGGAGGAGCTCCGGCCGTCGGCGCCGCGCAGGGTGATCCGGTCCTCCTCCAGATCGGCCACGGTGCTGCACAGAGTCATCAGCGGGTCCGAGCCCGCAGCGGTGCGGTGGACGCCCTCCGGCAGCGGTGCCGCAGTCAGGACGTCCATGAACCACCGGGACGTCGGCTCTTCGTGTGGCGGCAGCAGCCGGGAGAGGACTTCGCCGCGGGCCACGCTCTCCGCGTACTGACCCAGGCTGTGCCCGGCCTGCCC
>NZ_JBOHCV010000301.1:0-11777 GCF_050698815.1 Streptomyces sp. | reverse complement strand
ACCCGGCGCCGCCCGCGGCACCCGCGCCGGGGGCGAAGGTGGCCGCGCCGTGCCACCCGCCGCGTGTGGAGGTACCCGCGGCGCGCGGCGTCCAGCGCTCACCGCTGTTGGGATAGACGACCACCGGCTTGCCGGTCGTGGCCGCGGCCACCTCGATCGCGTGGTCCACGTCGGCCGCCGCGCAGCAGTTCACTCCCACCGCGACGACCTGGTCCTGGCCGGCCGCCACCGCGAAGGCGTCGGCGAGCGGCTGCCCGGCCCGGGTACGCCGCCCGTCGATGGTGTAGCTCAGCCACACCGGTACGCCGCACCCCCGCACGGCGCGCAGCATCGCCTCCGCCTCGTCCACGTCCGGCACCGTTTCCAGCGCGAACACGTCCGGCTCCGCCTCCGCCAGCGCCGCCACCCGCGGCCGGTGGAAGTCCGCCAGCTCCCGCACACTCAGCCCGTACCGGCCGAGGTACTCTCCGCCGCCCGCACGGGTCGCGCCGTACGGGCCGAGCGAGGCTGCGACCCACACCGGACCCGCGGCACCCGTCCCGGCATCCGCCCCGGCGTCCGCCTCCACCCTGGCCGCCGCCGCCCGGGCCAGTCGCACGCTGCGACGGAAGAGTGCACCGGCCTCCCGCCGCCCGCTCCCATGGCGGCCGAAGCCCTCGAAGGACGCCTGATAGCTGCCGGTGATCAGTACCCGCGCGCCCGCCCGCAGATAGGCCGCGTGCGCCGCCTCGATCTGGCCGGGGTCGTCGGCCAGCAGCCGTGCCGTCCACAACTCGCCGGACAGGTCGCAGCCCTGGGCCGCCAGCTGGTCGGAGAGTCCTCCGTCCAGGACGAGCGGACCCCGGGCCAGGGCGGCGCCGAGCGGGAACGGGGGACGCGTCACGGCAGCTGGGTCCGCACCTGGTCCGAGATCAGCTGGAGGTGGTCGAGATCGCGCGGATCGAGGATCTGCAGGTAGATGCGGGAGACACCGGCCCGCTCGTACTGCCCGATCTTCTCGACGACCGCGGCCGGCGATCCGGCCAGGCCGTGCTCCTTCAGCTCCGCCACGTCGCGGCCGATGGCGGCGGCCCGGCGGGCCACTTCGGCGTCGTCCTTGCCGACGCAGACCACCAGCGCGCTGGAGTAGTGGAGGTCGTCGGGGGACCGTCCCTGCTGCTCCGCCGCCGCTCGCACCCGCGCGAACTGCCGCTCGGTGTCCACCGGCGAGGCGAAGGGCATGTTGAACTCGTCGGCGAACCGGGCGGCGAGCCGCGGCGTACGGACCTTGCCGTGACCGCCGATCACTACCGGCACCTTCCGCTGCGCGGGCTTGGGCAGCGCGGGCGAATCCGTCAGCCGGTAGTGCCTCCCCTCGTGGCTGAACTTCTCACCGGCCGGCGTGGACCACAGCCCGGTGACGATCTCCAGCTGCTCCTCGAGCCGTCCCAACTTCTCCTCGGGGAAGGGGATTCCGTACGCCGCGTGCTCCTCCTCGTACCACCCCGATCCCAGTCCCAGCTCGATCCGGCCGCCGGACATGGCGTCGACCTGGGCGACCTGGATGGCGAGGGGACCGGGCAGCCGGAAGGTGGCCGCCGTCATCAGCGTGCCGAGCCGGATGCGGCTGGTCTCCCGGGCCAGTCCGGCAAGGGTGATCCAGGCGTCGGTCGGACCGGGCAGACCGTCGGAGCCGCCCATGGCCAGGTAATGGTCGGACCGGAAGAAGGCGTCGAAGCCGAGCTCTTCGGTGGCCTTGGCGACCGCGAGCAGGGTGTCGTAGTCGGCGCCCTGCTGGGGTTCGGTGAAGATGCGCAGTTTCATGATTCATATCCTGCCTCCTGACGCGTTGCTGCTGCTCCGCGGCCACGGCCCGGCTCAGGCCGCACCCCCGTGCTCCTGGAGCTGGAGCCGGCGGAGCATGCCCGCCACCCGGTCACCGGACTCGTCCGCGACGTCGATGGCCTCGATGCACTGCCAGTAGAGCCCCTCCTCCTCGGCCGAGACGGCCACCAGGACCAGTGCCACCCCGACCTCGGCCAGCAGCTCGCCGAGGTCGGCCAGCGCGCACCGCTGATCCTGGATCCCGGTCAGCCGCTCGGCCCGTACACCCCTGGCCCCCCGTGACACGGCGTCAGGCGGCGAGCCGCGGGCACGGACGCCCATCTCACTCAGCCCGAGCGCCTCGGCACGCACCGATTGCGGTCCGTTCACCGCGAGATGGCTCCCGATCGCTTCGGCGAGTGCCTGTGTCTGCCACGCCTCGGCGACGATGCCGGGCACCGACGTGCACTCCACGAGCGCATGCCGGGTGGCCTTGATGAGCCCTTCAGCGTCCAACCTGCACCACCTCCCTTCATTGATCGCTACTCAGAGTAGTCATCAAAGAGCAGGCCCACCAGGTGATTTCAGAAAATTGTGGACAACTCGCCCTGGGTGGACACGTTCCTCACTCCATAGAGTGACCGTTTCCGGTGCTCGGGAAACGCTTCTCGTTCCGCTCGATCTTCGCGGCCAGCGCTGCCAGCGCGTCGATGCCCAACACCTCGCAGAACTGGAGGAGATAGGCGAGGACGTCGGCGACCTCGTCCTCGACCCGGTGGGCGGACTCCGGCCGGGCCATCACCCGGCCCGATTCCTCCGGGGTGAGCCACTGGAAGATCTCGACGAGTTCGCCCGCTTCGACGCTCAGCGCCGCCGCCAGATTCTTGGGCGTGTGGTACTGCCCCCAGTCCCGGGCCGCCGCGAACTCGGCGAGTCTGCGCTGCAGTCGGGCCACGCTCGCGTCCTGGGAGCCGGGCTCGCGGCCGGGGGACGACCGCGGCCGGGACTCGGGCTCGGGAGGGGTGCCAGGAGAAGGAGATTCGCTCACGCCCCCAGGTCTACCAGGGACCACACGGGAGGCGGGCTACGTGTTGCGATCGTCAACTTCTCGGCCCTGAAGGGACCGAGCTTGCCTGCTCGGTTGCTTCAAGCCGGGTTGCGCTCCCGGCTGTCCCCTACGACGGGACGGCCACGGGTCGCATCTACCGGTCCAGGGCATCAGGTCCCTGGTGGTACGGGTGTGTTGACGAACACCCACGCCGAGCGTGCGCGGTTGCGCACGTTGATCCCGGCGACGACATCGGCGGGGCCAGCGAGCCCGCATCGACGACAGCAGAAAGTGTCCCGGTGGGGACGGTTGTTTCTCGCGGTGTGCCCGCACCGGGGGCATCTTTGCGAGGTGTAGGCGGAGTCGACTTCCAGGAAGGGGACTCCGGCCGTTCCGCCTTGTAGGCCAGGTGCTGGCCGAGCTGGTGGAAGGGCCATGTGGACAGTCGGGCCCGCTGGTGCGCGTTTAGCCGTCCCCGTTCACGGATGCCGCCCAGGTCTTCCAGGGCGATTCCGCGTCCGGTGCGTTGCGCATCGGCCACGATCATCTTGCTGATCTTGTGGTTGGTGTGCGTGGCGTGGCGTTGCTCGCGCCGCCTGCGCCGCGCAAGCCTGCGGTTGGCGGAACGGGTGCGTTTGGCCTGCAACTCGGCTCGTTTGCGCTGCCGCCACCTGCGATAACGTCCCAACCGGCGTCCAGAGTAATTGTCCCCGTCACTGGTGGTGGCCAGGTTGACGATGCCCCGGTCCACCCCGATCCAGTCCACCGGGCTGGAGTTGAGCGGCACGGCCTCGATCTCACAGGTGGCGACCAGAAACCACTTTCCGTCCCGGCCCACCAGGTCCGCTTCGCCCTTGCGGTACTTGGCGAGGGTGGCCAACTGGCCGGGCTCTCCGGTGTAGCGGATTCCCCGCAGGCGACCGTGCACTGTCCAGATCGAGACCGTCGAGGCGTCGTGCTGCCAGGACAGACACCGGTCATCGAAGGGCTGCGCCGCCCCGGGACGGAAGGCGATCGGCTTGGACTGCGCCTTCAGGCGCCGCTTCGACCCGGCAGGCCCCAGGTTCCCCGCGCGGACGTTGGCGCGGAGCGCGCTGTAGGCGTCCACGACTTTCTTCACCGTGCGCACCGCCGGCTGCGCCGACAGACCGAAACCAGCCTTCAACTCGACATAGACGAGCTTCTGTAAGGCGTTGCGGGAGAACACTCCGACCTCGAACGCGGTCACCGAGGCCCGGTCAGCCGCCCGGTTACACGCGACCAGGGTCGCCTCGAGCGCCGCCGCCTGATCCGGCGACGGAAGAAGCTTCACCTGCACCACCAACTTCACCCAGCCAACCTAACCAAGGCCACTGACAACGCGACCTCACCTGCAACGAAGCGATACGGCGGCACTCCGTGCCGCCGACCCCAGGAGCCGATTCCTCCCCGGCGTGAACGCCAGGGCTTCCTCGACAGACGTCCGGTGAACTGACGGCCTGTCGGTCAGGCGCCGCCACCGACACGGCGTGCCGCTTCCACAGAGGTTCATCGATCGATTCCCCGAGCCCGAAATAGCGCTCACAATTTCCCCTGGAATGAGCCAGTAAATGTTTGAGAGAAGGGCGCCCGAATTCCACCGCATTGCCACGGAGCGAATGCGTGATCATGTTTCACGGAACGGCATGTTATGAAATCGTGACCCAATCATTACGGGTTCACCTATATTCAGCGGGCGCACCGGCTGCTAATTCTTTGGTGTTCACATCCCCCACACCCGGAGAAGACAATTAGATGCGATCGATAAAATTACTGTTCGCCACCCTGCTGGCGATGGTGGCCGTGTTCATCGTCGCGCCAGGAGCAAATGCGGCAGAGGGTAAATATGTCGCACTGGGAGATTCCTACACGGTCGCGATGGGCACGAACACCTACGACAACCCGGACGACCCGTGCCGTCGTGGGCCCACCGCCTACCCCAGGCTCTGGGCCGCCGCGAACCCCAACGTCGGCTTCGTGGAGGCGTCGTGCTCGGGGGCGACCACGGCCGACATCATGAACACGCAGGTCGGCCAGCTGACCGCGGACACGTCCCTGGTGACGGTCCAGGTCGGCGGAAACGACGTCGGTTTCGTCGACGTGCTGAAGAACTGCATTCTCACCGCGGACGACGCCGACTGCCTGGCCGGAGTCGACGCCGCCAAGGCCGCCGCGACAAGCACACTGTCACCCGCCCTCGCGCAGACCTACGCCAAGGTACGCGCGGCGGCTCCGTCCGCGAAGGTCATCGTCGTCGGATATCCGCGGCTTTACACCATTGGGGGTGACTGCGGCATTCTCGGTCTGAGTGACACCGAGCGCACCGCTTTGAACTCGGCGGCGGACACGCTTGCCGACATCATGGCGGCGCGTTCACAGGAGGCCGGCTTCACATTCCTCGATGCCCGGCCGGTTTTCGACCCGCACACGATCTGCTCCGGCGGATCGGAATGGGTCACCAGTCTGGAATGGGACAAGCTGAACGAGTCCTACCACCCGAACGTGGCGGGCCACCGGGACGGCTACCTCGCCGCCCTCAGCCCGCTGATGGGGTGAGCCGGAAGTAACGGAGAAACACCGCCGTGAGTAAGGCGGGAGTGCGGGCGTCCGCCGGGTTCCGGCGGGCGCCCGCTTTGCCGCGCCGCGAATGACCGGCTCAGCGGGCCGCCTGCGCGAGGTGACCGTCCGCCGCGCCGCCGCCCTCGCCCACGAGCATTTGCGAGGCGGCCAGTTCGCGGTAGAGCGCGTCGTTCTCCACCAGCTGCTGGTGGCTGCCGAGCGCGCGTACCCGGCCGTGTTCGAGCACCACGATCTGGTCCGCGTGGGTCACCGTGGAGAGCCGGTGTGCGATGAGGATGACCGTGCACCGCTGGGCCGCCTGATCCACCGCCTCCCGCAGCGCCTGTTCGTTGCGCGCGTCGAGCTGGGCGGTGGCCTCGTCCAGCAGCAGCACCTGCGGTTTGCGCAGCAACGCCCGTGCGATGGCGAGCCGTTGCCGCTCACCGCCCGACAGCGTGACTCCCCGGTTGCCGACCTCCGTACGCAGTCCGTCGGGAAGGCGGTCGAGCATCGCGTCCAGCCGCGTGACCCGCAGGGCCTCCGCGATGTCCTCGTCGGTGGCGCCCGTCGCCGCGTACCGGAGGTTGTCCTCGAGGGTGCCGGCCAGCACCGGGGAGTCCTGCTCCACGTACGCGATCCGCCTGCGCACCTCGGCCCGGCGCAGGCTCTCGATGTCCGTGCCGTCGATGACGATCTGGCCCGACGTCGGATCGTAGAACCGCTGCAGCAGCGCGAACATCGTGGTCTTGCCCGCGCCCGACAGCCCCACCAGGGCGGTCTGGGTGCCGCCGGGGACGGTGTAGGAGACACCGCGCAGGGCCGGTCCGCGGTCGGGATAGGAGAACCGCACGTCCCTGAACTCGATCGTCGGCGGCGCGGGAGGCGGCATCACGACCGGAGGCGGCACGGTGAGCGCCCCCGCGGGACCGGCACCGGCCCAGCCGGCCGCCACTGACCGGTCGGGCCGGACGGCCCGGCCCGCGAGTCCGGCCTCCTCGTCGACGTCCGCCTCGACCATCATCCGCTTCACCTGCTCGATGCGCCCGACCGCGCCGAGGCCCTGCTGCAGCATGCCCATCCCGGCGACCAGCGAGCCGATCGGGCTCGCCAGGTAGAAGACGTAGAGCAGGAAGGCGATCAGCTCGGGCGCCCCGAGCTCGCCGGCGGCGACCAGCGCGCCACCGACGCCGAGTACGGCGAGGAAGGCCGCCTGGATGGACAGGCCGGAGAGGATCTTGACCATCGCCACGTACTTGGCACCCACCAGACCGGCCCGGTAGGCGCCCTGGATCGCCTTCCCCGCGACCTCGGTCTCCCGGTCCTCCGCGCCGTTGGCCTTCACCGTCCGGGCGGCGCCGAGCGTACGGTCCAGCGCCGAGCCCACCGCGCCGATGGACTCCTGCGCCCGCACGACCGCCTGCCGGATACGGGGCAGGATCAGCCCCATCACGACGGCGACGGCCACCAGCACCGCCACCGTCACCGTCAGCAGGCCGAGATGGACGACGCCCATCAGCACCGCCGCGCCGAGGATGCTGAGCACGCCGTTGGCGACCATCACCAGCCCTTCGGTGGCCGCGTTCTGCAGCAGGGTGCTGTCCGAGGTCACCCGGGCGATGAGGTCGCCCGGCGGACGGCGGTCCAGCTCGGGGACCCGCAGCCGGACCAGCCGGAATACCAGATCCTGACGGACCTTCCGCACCACCCGCTCCGAGGTGCGCTGCTGCCACCAGGACTGGAGCCCGGTCAGTCCGGCACCCGCCACCACCAGTCCGGCCAGCAGCGCGACCGGGCCGGCGACGTCACCCTCGTCGCCGAGACTGTTCAGCACATGCTGCGCCACCAGCGGCTGCATCAGCCCTGCCGCGCTCGCGGCGAGCACCAGCAGCAAAGTGGCGAACAGGACCGCCCGGTGGGGACGCGCGTACCCCATCAGCACCCGCAGCGGGGCCCGCTTGCGGTGGTCGATGCGCAGGATGCTGGCCCGCGGGTGACCGCCCTGGCCGTCCGGCGCGCCGGGATCGGGCTGTGGCGGCGCGGGCCGGGCCCGGTCCTGGGTGACCTGAAAGATCCCCAGGGACTCTGGGGTTCCGGGAGCCATCGTCATGTGGGGTCCTGAGTTCGGCGGTCGACGGAGGTCAGCCTGTCGGCACCGTGGAGTGCCGCGCGGCCGTGTGCTCGATGTGGTCCGCGGCGGCGGCCACGCCGCCCGCCGCGCGGAAGGACCGGCCGATCGCCCCGGCCGCCGCCCGGTGACCGCCGGCCGGGTCCAGTACGGTCTCGATCGCGGCGCCCAGCCGGGCGGCGTCCACCCGGTTGAAGCGCACCCGTACCCCGGCGCCCGCGTCGACCACCTGGCCCGCGACGATCGGCTGGTCGTCGCGGATGGGAGCCACCACCAGCGGGACGCCGTGCCAGAGCGATTCGCAGACGGTGTTGTGTCCGCCGTGGCATACGACGGCGTCGACGCGCTCGAGCAGCTCGAGTTGGGGAACGTGTTCGCGGATCAGCACGCCGGGCGGCACCGGCGGCGCTCCCGTACGGGCGAGCGTGCCGCCGGGGTCGACGACGACACCCTGCACGCGCTCGCGCATGGCCTCCAGCGCGGTGACCGCCTCGGCCAGGAACCGGCCGCCCGCGTCGGCGTTGGCCGTTCCCAGCGTCACCAGCACCTGACGGCGGCGCGGGTCCAGTTCCGCCCACGGGAAGGGGGACCGGGAGACCCGGGGTGCGATGGCAGGCCCCACCAGCCGCACCCGGTCGTGGGGCAGCGGCGCGTCACCGAGCAGGGCACGCCCGGTGAACGCGACGATCCCGTACGGCGAGAACCGCGGGTCGTCGCTCTGTGCCGGGTCGCCTATCCGCGCGCGCAGCGAGTCGAGCAGCTCGTTCAGCCAGGCGGTCACCTTGGGCATCGAGGCCAGTGGATCGGTGAGTTCGGCGGAGGTGGTGGAGGAGGTGATGTACGGGATCCCGCGGCGCTCGGCGACCAGCGCTCCCGCGACGGCGTGCTGGTCGCTGACGATCACGTCGGGCTCGTACGCCTCGATCGCCGAGTCGATGCCGGGGGCCATCAGATCGGCCAGCGGCTGGAAGAACTCCTCCCACAGGAAGCGGAAGGCGGCCGGGCCGGTCAGCTTCGCCGGCCTGATCAGGCCGGCGTCAGGCATCGAGCAGTCGAACGCCACGGCATCCGCGCCCGCGAGCTGGCGGATCTGGTCGGCGTAGCCCGCCCACGCCACCCGGTGGCCCCGCCGGGCCAGTTCGTCCGCGACGCCGAGCAGTGGGTTGGTGTGCCCGACCAGCGGAGGGACGACGAACAGGAAACGGATCACCGTGCCGCCCCGGCCAGTTCGTGCTCCGCTATCCAATCCAGCAGCAGATCCCGGGTGTCGGCCGTGCGCTCCACCAGGACGGAGTGTCCCTGTTCCGGCAGGATCACCGTGCGGCAGCGCTCCAGTTTCGCCTCCAGCGCGGGGACTTGGGCGGCCAGACCGGACTCGTCGCCGAAGATCGCCAGCAGGGGGCAGCCGATCGCCGCGAGATCGTCGTCGATGATCCGGCCCGCCGGGACGTCCTCGGCCAGCGTGGTGGTCTGCAGGATGCGGCTCGCGCCGCGGGAGAGCCGCGCGGTGTGGGCGCCGTGGTGGGCCTTGATCCAGCCGATGACTTCCTCGTGCGCGAGCTGGTTCTTGGCGTCCGCCAGCCCGTCCGCCATGTGCCGGGTCCACTCCGCGACGGGCGGCTCGGACTCGATCATGGTCACCGTCGCGACCCGGTCGGGGTGCCAGGCGGCCGCCGCCGCCGCGATCGTGCCGCCGAAGGAGTTGCCCACGACGTGCACCCGCCGCGTCTCCCCCAGGGCGTCGAGCAGTCCGGCGAGGTCGCCGACGAAGGACTCCAGCCGGTATCCGGTGGCCGGCCGCTCGCTGCGCCCGTGGCCGCGCAGGTCGTACATGATCACGTCGATGCCCTCGGCGGCGAAGGCGGGACCGAGGGTGAAGTAGTAGCTGGCCAGGCTGTCGGTGAGCAGGCCGTGGACGAACACCACGACCGGTGGCTCGCCCCGGCGCCCGTCGCGTTCCGCGGGAAGGCGCTGCACGTGAGTGGTGATCTCGCCGGTGGCGATCTTCATCGGTCAGCCCTGTTCCGTGGCGCGCAGCGAGGCCACGACGAAGTCGGCCAGCTGCCCCACCGTGAGCGCGATGATCTCGTCGAGCTCGAGGTCGGCGACGAAGGCGGCGAAGTTGACCCGGTCGCCGTAGCGTTCGCGCAGCGAACCGGCCAGGGCCACCAGGTCGATGCTCTCCAGTTCGAGGTCGTCGTGGAAGGTGGTCTCCCGTCCGATCTCGGCGTCGTCGAGGCCGTAGTCCTCCAGCAGGGCCCGCAGCATGCCGGCGACGTCCGCCAGTACGGCCTCCGGTGCCGCGTCGGCGGCCGTGACTACGGCCGTGGCCGTGGCCGTGCTCGCCGGCGGTGCCCCTTCGGGAGGGTGTCCCGTAGCGAACCGGGTCGCGTCAGTGGTCATCTGACTCTCCTGCTTCCTTCTCGGTGGCCGTCCACGCGACCACGTAGTGCCGCTCGGGCAGCCCCGGCGGATTGCTCGTTCCTCGCACCCGCACCTCGTACGAGTCGCCCCCGGTCAGCACGCGGAGCCGGCCGGCTTCCGCCGCCACCACGCGGTAGTCGGACGGACGGCCGCGCAGTCCGGTGCCACGCGCCTTGGCGACGGCCTCCTTGGCCGCCCAGAAGCGGGTGAACCACAGCGCTTCGGGCTCGCCCTCCTCCACCAGCCCCCGCAGCAGGTCCAGTTCCGCCGTACCGCAGGCGGCCTCGACGGTGGCCCGCGGCCGTACGGTGATCTCCTCGACGTCGATGCCGCACGGGCCGCGTCGGGCGATCGACACCCCGCACTCCGCGCGGTGCGCGAGGGAGACGACCAGGTCGTCGCCGACCTCGCGGCCGTGCACGCCGCGGACGAAGGGCCGGCCGTCCTCGTCGTTGTGCACGGAGATCTCGGCCGGGTAGATCTCGCCGGCGCCCTCCCCCCACAGCAGGCCGCGCACCGCGTCCTTGGCGGCGATCCTTCCGAGCAGGAACTGCCGTCTGCGGACGGGCGGCAGCCCGGCGTAGCCCGCGCGTTCGGCGCCGCCGAGTACGTTGCGCATCATCAGTTCCCGGGTCGCCAGGTCGGGCCAGCGCTCGTACACCACACTCCAGCCCTCGGCATGCGGCGTGGAGAGCGTGTGCTCGCCGGGGAAGCGGTCCACCGCCCGGATGCCCGGGTCGGTGTCGAAGCGGCGGTCCGTCCAGCCGGTCAGCTCCGCCCACACCCGGCCCTCGTGCACCAGCTGCATGTCCGCGGTGAGCGTGCTGTCGGTGACCTCGGTGATGCGGATCGAGCAGGTCAGGCGCTCTCCCGCGCGCGGCTCGGGACCGTGGAAGCGGAGCTGGTCCATGCTCACCGGGAAGACGGTGGTGCGCTCGGTGAGGGTCGCCATGATCCAGTAGCCGAGGAGCTGTCCGACGTTGTCCAGCAGGGCTCCGGGCGCCTGTGGTGCGGTGAGCACGCCGCGTACGTGCCGGTCGCCGATGGCGGTCAGCTCGCTGACCCCCTGGAAGCGAGGGCCGTGGAACATCCACCGCTCGGTGTAGAGCTGTTCGGCACGCATGTCCGGCACGCGTTCGGTGGCCGCCTCGGTGGTCCAGGGCACCGGCGGTGCGGCGTGGTCCGGCGCCAGCTCGACGATCGCGCGGGAGGAGCCGGTCAGGGCCACCTCGATCTGACCGGGAGCCAACCGCCGTACCGTGACCGGGACATCGGCGGCGGGGATCGCCTCGATCCACTTCAGCAGCCGCACCTCGCGCACCGCGACCGCGCGCATCCCCGGCACGGCACGTTCGGCGATGTCCATGAGATGCCGGATCACCGTGGTGGCCGGCACGATCGGCCAGCGGTCGGCGTCGTCGGGCCAGTCGGGCCGCTGCCGGAAGAAGCAGTGGTCGAGCAGGTACGGCATCTCCGCGACGTCGACGCGCAGCACCGCCGGCACGTCGGGGGGCGGCTGCGTGGCCGGGCCGGCCGAGGACGGCGGCGGGCCGGCCGACGACGGTGTACGGTCCGGGCTCGTACGGTCCGGGATGGGCGGTGACGCGGGCCTGCCCCGCGCGGGGAGCGTGCCACGGCGGGCGCCGGCGCCGGCCCCGATGAGGTCGGCGGTCGCGGAAGCGGTCTCGTTGAGGAGGGCGGAGAGTTCGGCGGCCAGGGGCGAGCGCGAACTCGCCTGGTGGAGCCGGGCCATCGGCCCGCTGCCGGCCGGTGCGGCGACCGGCGCCGCCGCCCCGCCGA
>NZ_JBOHCV010000300.1:0-1872 GCF_050698815.1 Streptomyces sp. | reverse complement strand
GGCGATTATTTTTTTGCGGCAGATGGTTAACGAGATCATTGCCGCGTTCCTCGGCTCGCTTCACCTGCTTCGACATCCGCTGTCGAAACCGATCATCCCCATGTTGAGTTGACAAACCACGCTGCCCTCGCAGGCGGCGCTGTGACCATGATACGGGACCGGGCCGCCGGTAGGCCAACGCTTTGCCGCCCACCTGGAAGGAACCGACCGGAAGGCTTACTGACAGTTACGCCTTGGCCCGCTGGCGTCGCCGGGCGGCGGAGATCGCCCGGTCCGACTCGCGCCGGTCCTGCTTCTCCCGCAGCGTCTGCCGCTTGTCGTACTCCTTCTTGCCCTTCGCGAGCGCGATCTCGACCTTGGCCCGCCCGTTCAGGAAGTACAGCGCGAGCGGGACCAGGGTGAGGCCCGACTCCTGGGTCTTGCCGATCAGCCGCTCGATCTCGTAGCGGTGCAGCAGCAGCTTCCGCTTCCGCCGGGCGGCGTGGTTGGTCCAGGTGCCCTGCGTGTACTCCGGAATGTGGACGTTGTGCAGCCAGACCTCGGCGCCGTCCAGCTGCCCGAACCCGTCGACCAGCGAAGCACGGCCCTGCCGCAGCGACTTCACCTCGGTGCCGGTGAGCACGATCCCGCACTCGTAGGTGTCCAGGATGAGGTAGTCGTGCCGCGCCTTCTTGTGCTGCGCGACGAGCTTGCGGCCGCCGCTCTCGTCCTTGGCCTTTTTGGCCTTGATCTTCTTCTTCTCGTCCTTCGTCGCCATAGCAAGGTCAATCTTCCCCTACGACCGGGGCTCCAGGCCACCCAATACCGTGCGGGCCCGCTCGGCGGCTTCCCGTGGGGCGTCGACCGACAGGTCCGGGCTGATGCCCTCGCCGTCGAGGGAGCGGCCGGCAGGGGTGGCGTAGTGCCCGACGGTCAGCTCGGCGACCGAGCCGTCCGGCAGCTTCCGCGGGACCTGGACCGACCCCTTGCCGAAGGTGCGGGAGCCGACGACGACCGCCCGCCCGCGGTCCTGCAGCGCGCCGGTCAGCATCTCCGCGGCGCTCATCGTGCCGCCGTCGACCAGAACCACCAGCGGCCGTGCCGATGTCCCGCCTGCCCCGGCCCCGGCCCCGGCACCGGCGCGGGAGTCGGCGTAGAGCGCCCGCTGGCTGCCGTTCTCGTCGTAGGTGGCCACCAGGCCGCCCTCCAGGAAGGCGGACGCGGCCTTGACCGCTTCGCTGACGAGCCCTCCCGAGTTGCCGCGCAGATCGAGCAGGATTCCCGAGTGCCCCCCGGCCACGGCGGCGCGTACCTGCTGCGCGGAGCCCTTGGAGAAGGAGGCGACCTTGATCCGGGTGGTGCCGTCGCGCATCCGGTCGACAGTCACGGCGTCGGCGGTGAGACGTGCGCGGTGCAGCGTCTCCTTCCACTGCCGGCCGTCCCTGCTCAGTGCGAGACCGACCGCGCTGCCGGGCCCGGAGGAGTGGGCGGCGGCGCGCGACGAGCGCTCGTCGGTACCGGAACCGGAGCCGGTGCCGGAGCCGCGCAGCCGGGCCACGACATCGGTGACGGGGTGGTCGGCGACGCGCGTACCGTCGATCTCGCGCAACCGGTCACCGCGCCGGATTCCCGCGTCGGCGGCGGGGCTGCCCGGCTGGACACGGGCAACGGCGACGGCGGGAGCGCCCTGCGGGTCTCGCTCGCGCCGCACGGAGATGCCGACGCCGACGTACTCGCCGTCGAGGGTCCGCCGCACACCTTCGAACTCCCGGGCCGTGTAGGCGGCGGACCAGCGGTCACCGCTGCGGCTCACCAGGTCCTCGGCCTCACCGGCCTGGCCCGCACCCGCGCGCCCGTCGCCGCCGTCTGCGGCCGCGCCGCCCATACCGGCGC
>NZ_JBOHCV010000299.1:0-4888 GCF_050698815.1 Streptomyces sp. | reverse complement strand
TCGATCGCCATCTGGCAGACGCTGCGGGACTCCTACTCGCGCTCGGTCATCTTCGGCAAGACGGACCCGCAGACCGCGCTGAAGAAGGCGGCGGCCAAGGCCGAGAAGCTCGCCGGCCAGAAGTGATACGCACGCAGAGGTGTCCTTGATGTCATTCCCCCCGAGGGGCGGCGCGCGCCCCAGGAGTGTCCGGCGGTCCTTCGGCCGCAACCTCCTGGGGCTCGGGTTCGTCTCCCCCTACCTGGTGTTCGTCGCCGTGGTGTTCGCCTACCCGTTCGGGTTCGCGGTGTGGATGTCGTTCCACGACTACTTCTTCACCGCCCCGAACGCGATCGTGGAACACCCGTTCGTCGGCTTCGAGAACTACGCGACCGTACTGAGCGACCCGGACGTCCTTCAGGCGTTCGGCAACATCATCGTCTTTCTGCTCGTCAACGTGCCGCTGACCGTGGGCATGTCGCTGGTGCTGGCCAGCGCGCTCAACGCCAAGCTGCCGATGCGCTCGTTCTTCCGCGCCGCGTACTACGTGCCGTACGTCACCGCGAGCGTGGCCGTGGTCGGTGTCTGGCTGTGGCTGTTCAGCGGCGGTGGCCTGGTGAACAAGGTCCTGGGGCCGTTGGCGCCGGACCCGACGTGGCTGGTGAACGAGACCTTGGCGATGCCGCTGATCGCGGTGTTCGTCGCGTGGAAGCAGCTCGGCTTCTTCATCATGCTGTACCTCGCGGCACTGCAGAACGTGCCGAAGGAGCTCTACGAATCGGCGGACGTCGACGGGGCTTCCCCGGTGCGCAAGTTCCTCTCCGTCACCGTGCCCGGAGTGCGCCCGGCGACGACACTGGTGCTGATCGTGGCCACGATCACCGGGGCCAACCTGTTCACCGAGCCGTACCTGCTGACCGGCGGTGGCGGCCCGGACGGCGCGTCCGCTTCTCCTGTCCTGCTCATGTACCAGCAGGGCATCGAGCAGGGAAACCCGGATGTCGCCGCAGCGATCGGCGTGCTGCTGGTGCTGTTCGTGCTGGCCGTGTCGCTGATCAACCGCAAGCTGACGGAAAGGGGCTGAGCCGTGACGTCCGCTGCCACCACACGCCGGATACCCCGGCTGCTCCTGCTGCTCCTGCTGCTCGCCGGAGCGGTCGCGTTCCTCTTCCCCTTCTACTACATGGTGATCGGCTCGCTGCAGCCCGAGCCGAGCTCCGACCCGTCGGCCGCGCTGCCGGATCCTGCGGATCTCACGCTGGGCAACTACGCGGCGATCAACGAGCGCGTCGGACTGCTGAAGGCCCTGGGCAACTCGGGGATCTTCACCGGAGGCGTCATCCTGTGCACCGTCGTGTTCGGCCTGATGGCGGGCTACGCGCTGGCACAGATGCACTTCCGCGGCAGAGGCGCGGTCTTCGGCACGGTGCTTCTGGTACAGCTGGTGCCGTTCCAGCTGCTGATGATCCCGCTGTATGTGATGATCGTCCGCAGCTACGGCCTGGCCGACACCTACCTGGGCATCGTCCTGCCGTTCGCGATCAACTCGACCGCCGTCTTCGTCTTCCGGCAGTTCTTCCTGCAGCTCCCCCGGGAACTGTTCGAGTCCGCGCGGATCGACGGCGCGAGCGAGCTCGGGATCATGCTGCGGATCGCGGTCCCGCTGTGCAAGCCGGCCCTGCTCACCACCGTGCTGCTGACGTTCATCGGACCCTGGAACGAGTTCCTCTGGCCGTTCCTGGTGACCAAGGACCCGGACATGCAGCCGTTGGCCGTGGCACTGGCCAACTACATCTCGAACGTCGCCGGACGGGCCTCCAACCCGTACGGCGCCATCCTCGCCGGGGCGTGCGTACTCGCCGGCCCGGCCGTGGCGCTGTTCCTCGCGTTCCAGCGCCGCTTCGTTTCCACCGACCTCGGATCAGGCGTAAAGGGCTGACAACTTGAGCACCGACAGCACCATCAGTACGAATATCCCCTACACGCTGCAGCGGCTGGGTGTCGTCATGTCCCCGGACATCGACGAGCCCAACGAGGCCGAGGGCGTGCTGAATCCGGCCAGCGGGCACACACCCGACGGCCGGCTGCATCTGCTGCCGCGGATCGTCGCCGAGGGCAACGTCTCGCGCGTCGGCCTGGCCGAAGTCACCCTCCAAGACGGGGTCCCGGCCGGCGTCGAGCGCCGCGGCGTGGTCCTGGAACCGGATGAAGGCTGGGAGCGCGGCCTGAACAACTCGGGTGTCGAGGACCCCCGGATCACTTTCGTCCCGCGCCTCGGCCTGCATGTGATGACGTACGTCGCCTACGGTCCCCTCGGGCCGCGGCTCGCCTTCGCGGTCTCGGACGATCTGCGATCGTGGCGTCGGCTGGGACCCATGCACTTCGCCTACCAGCCGGACCTGGACACCGACCTCAATCTCTTCCCCAACAAGGACGCGGTGCTCTTCCCGGAGCCGGTGCCCGGCCCCGACGGCCGCCCGGCGTACGCCATGCTGCACCGGCCGATGTGGGATCTGGGGTGGTTCCGCGACGGCGAGGGCGTGCACCTGCCCGCCGGAGTGACCGACGAACGGCCGGGCATATGGGTGTCGTTCGTTCCGGCCGAAGAGGTCGAGCAGGACATCACCGCCCTGGTGCGGCTCCGCGACCACCGGCTGGTCGCGTTGTCCGAGCACCCCTGGGAGGAACTCAAGATCGGCGCCGGACCGGCCCCGATCCGGGTGGACGAGGGCTGGCTCCTCATCCACCACGGGGTGGCGGGTGCCATGGTCGACAGCCACGATCCGCAGGAGCAGCAGCAGCTCCAGTACTCCGCGGGAGCGATGATCCTGGACCCGGAGGACGTCACCCGGGTCCTGGCCCGTAGCGACCAGCCGATGCTCGCTCCGGAGACGGCGGAGGAACGGTCCGGCACCGTGCCCAACGTGGTCTTCCCCACGGCGATCGAAGAGGTCGACGGCGTGCGGTACGTCTTTTACGGCATGGCTGACGCGCACATCGGAGTGGCCCGCCTGGACCGGGCCACCGACGCGTAGTTCGTGCGCGCCGCGCGGCGGAGGCCGGGTCCCTGGCCGGGGACCCGGCCTCCGCTGTCACAGGAGGACGCACGGCCTCTGCGCACATGCGGTGGGCCGCGCCTGACCGCGTCTGAGGCCCTGGCCCCCGAAGTAGCCCTAACTGCCGCCGTGGCCCGGCGCGACGTCCTCGATCCGGCGGGCCAGCGCGATGTCCAGCTCCGTGACCTGCCCCCCGACGCTGTGCGTGTTCACCGTGACCGACAGCTTGTTGTAGCCCAGCGACATCTCGGAGTGGTGATTCATCTCCTCCTGGATCGCGGCCACATGGATCACCATGGCGGCGGCGGGCAGATGCTTGGCGAAGGAGTAGGTACGGGCGACGCTGTCGCCGTCGGTCGTCCAGCCGGGCAGGCCGGCCAGCGCTTCGTCGGTCTGCTGCCGGGTCAGTGGTTCGGGGGGCATGACATGGTCCTCGCTTCCTGTTGACGCCGTCCCCACCCTAGGAGCTGACCGGACTCTAGGCTTGGCGCATGTCGAGTGCCGCTCGGGGTCTCCCCGCCGAAGATCACGGGAACGGTGCGGACCCCACCGTGGGGCCCCTGCTGCGCAGCTGGCGCGAGCATGCGGGCCTCAGCCAGCTCGACCTCGCGCTGCGCGCCGATTCCTCCGCCCGGCACATCAGCTTCATCGAAACGGGGCGCTCCCGGCCCAGCCGGAGCATGGTGCTGCGGCTGGCGGAACACCTGGACGTCCCGGTGCGGGAGCGCAACACGCTGCTGGTCTCGGCGGGTTACGCGCCGCACTACGCCGAGACGCCGCTCGACTCTCCCGCACTGGCGTCACTGCGTGCGGGCCTGGAGCGGATGGTGACCGGCTACGAGCCCTACCCGGCTCTGGTGGTGGACGGCACGTACCACGTGCTCGCCGCCAATCGGGGCATCGGCCTGCTGTTGGACGGGGTGGCTCCCCACCTGCTGGAACCCCCGCTCAACGCGATGCGGATCACCCTTCACCCCGAGGGCCTGGCGCCCCGTATCCGTAATCTCCGCGAATGGCGCGGCCATCTGCTGCGGCAGATGGAACGACAGCTGGCGCTGCTGCGCTCGGAGCGTTTGCGGGCACTGTACGAGGAGGTCGCGGCCTTCCCCGTACCGCCGGGCGGGGAGGAGACGGCCGGTCAGGACAGCCCGTTCGCACTGCCAATGGTGATCGAGCAGGCGGGACGGCGGCTGTCCTTCCTCTCCACCATCGCCACCTTCAACACCCCGGCGGACGTCACCGTCTCCGAGCTGGCGGTGGAGACGTTCCTCCCCGCCGACCCGGAGACGGTGAAGAACCTTCAGCTGCTCATGCGGTAGGCCCGGCGGGCACCCGGTCGAGGAAGCCGAACACGGAGCGGATGCGGCCGTCGCCGGCCAGGGTGAGCACGTCGGACCCGGCCACCGGCGCGGCCCCGTCGGCTCCCCGCAGCTCCCAGCTGAAGCGGGCGGTGTCGTGGTGGCCGTCGACCGTACCGGTGAGCTCGAAGGCGAAACCGGGGAACTGCTCACGGGCCCCGGTGATCAGCGCGGCCAGCTGGTCGTGGCCGCGCACCTCCGCGAGAGGGTCCGTGTAGGAGGCGTCCTCGGTCCAGGCAGCGGCGACGGCCTTCTCCCGGTGGGCGGGATCGGGGGCGTTCCATGCTTCGAAGTAGCGGGTGACGGCGGTCTCGTACTGGTTCATGACGGTGCCCTCCCTGGCAGCGACGAGTCGTTCGGTGAGCGGCCCCCTGCCGCGGTGCGGTGGTGCGGAGCCGTGGCGCTCACCTTGGCGTGCGCCACGGGACGGGTCGATTACCGCTGAGGTAATGGGGTGGGCGCCGACCCATTGACACCCTGCTCACCGATCCGGTT
>NZ_JBOHCV010000298.1:0-1650 GCF_050698815.1 Streptomyces sp. | reverse complement strand
TCGAAGGCGAGGAAGGGCACGAACTCGGCCCAGGCGTCCGACCACAGTTTCACGATTCCGGGGTACTTCTGCCCCCAAGCCTCGGTGAACTCCAGGAAGCGTTCCTCGGCGGCTTCCTGCGTGGGGGCGGTGTAGACCGGCTTGAGCGCCTTGGCGATCTTCTCCCAGTGCTGGCGGGCCGTAACGGAACGAGCCGCGCAGCAGGTGAATGACGCAGGTCTGCGTCAGGGCCTGGGGCCAGACCATGCCGATGGCGACGGGTAGACCCTTGAGCCCGTCGCACACGACCATGCACGCGTCCGCGACGCCGCGGTTCTTGATCTCGGTCAGCACCTGGAGCCAGTACTTCGCGCCCTCGCCGCCGTCGCCGGCCCACAGTCCGAGTATCTCGCGGGTGCCCTCGACAGTGACGGCAGGGCAACGTAGATAGGCCGGTTCGCTACGTGCCATCGCGAATCTTCACGTGCACGGCATCGATGAAGATCACCGGGTAGACCGGCCGGTTCTGCCACTCGTGCATGCCCTCGATCACGCTGTCGGTAATCGTGGAGATGGTGGTCTTGGACGCCTCGGCGCCGTAGACCTCGGCCAGGTGCGCGGAGATCTCCCCGTGCGTCAGTCCACGGGCAGACAGGGAGAGGACCATCTCATCCACTTCCGACAGGCGGCGCTGCCGCTTGCGCACCAGTTTCGGCTCGAAGCTGCCCGCCCGGTCTCGCGGCACGGCGACATCAACCGGCCCGACCTCGGTTGTGACGGTCTTGCTGCCGTGGCCGTTACGGGAGTTCCCCGACCCGGCTCCCGCCGGGTCGTGCTTGTCGTAGCCGAGATGATCGGTCATCTCGCTCATCTCGCCCTCCAGCGCGGACTCGATCACCGTCTTCGTCAGCTGCTGCAGCAGCCCGCCCTCACCGGTCAGCGCGATCCCCTCGGACCGGGCCCGGTCGATGAGCTGACCGACCAACTGGTCATCCACCGCCGGCCCCTCACGGACGACCCCGAACACAGGCCGTGCGGCGCTGATTGATCGTGTGGAGGTGAGGGACGTTCGCCGCCGTTCTGTCACAGCAGGGCGGTGAAGCGGGGGGCAGCCCGACCCGGGAGGTGCCGGGGAGGGTGGCAAGCGGCCCCGACGAAGCCGGGGCGTATCCACCTCAGGAGGCTCCGAGGGCTGCGCGGGCGGTGAGGCCGAGGCCGACGGTAAGGACGAGGCATGCGGTGAGTGCGGGGCCCCATCGGGTGAGTCGTGAGAGAGACCGTGAGTCGATGAGGCGGGACAAACGGCCGGATGCGGTGACCGTGTCACGGACCCGGACGAGCAGAAGGCCGGCGGCGGTGAGGGTGAGGGCCATGCCGAGTCCGTAGCCCAGGACAAGGAGTACGCCGAAGGCCGTACGTCCGAGAGCGAGGGCGCCGAGGAGGACGACGAGTGCGGAGGGGCTGGGTACGAGGCCGCCGGCGATGCCGACGCCGATGAGGCCGCGGCGCGTGTTGCGCCGGACGGGCGGGTGGCTGTGCCCATGCGGATGGCTGTGCTCATGTGAGTGGTCGTGCTCGGGTTCGGTGGCTGGCCGGGTGAGGGTGGCGACCGCGCCGTTCGGGGTGTCGTGCGGATGGGCGTGTGGTTGGGGGTGGGGATACCCATTGCCG
>NZ_JBOHCV010000297.1:0-7838 GCF_050698815.1 Streptomyces sp. | reverse complement strand
AACTGCGGGTCGAGGCCGTCCGGGGCGCGGGAGGTCAGCTCCGCGGCGAGTTCTCCGAGCACGACGCGCTGGTCGGCGCGGAGCCGTTCCAGGTCGGGGCGCTGCATCACATAGCGGTCGGCGACGGCCTTGAGCACCGCGCACTCCAGCCGGACCTCGCGCGGCACGACCAGTTCGGCGGCGTAGCGGGTGAGCCGCCCGGAACCGTGGGCGGCGCGCGTCGCGCCCTCCGCGGCAAGGCAGAACCGGCCGATCAGCTGACTGGTGGCGTCCTTGAGCCGGGCCTGCGCGACGGCCGAACCGTCGTAGCCGTGCGGCCACCACTCCTGTTCGAGCAACCGGTCCAGTGCGGCGGCCAGTTCGGCCGGGTCGGCGTCGGGTGCGTAGCGGCCGGTGACGACGGCGAAGATGTCGCGCCGCTCGGGCTCGGCGTGCAGCACGTTGGGGTCGAGGTGTCCGGCGTGCAGGCCGTCCTCGACGTCGTGCACGGAGTAGGCCACATCGTCGGACCAGTCCATGACCTGGGCCTCGAAGCAGGTGCGCTCTCCCGGCGCCCCTTGCCGGAACCAGTCGAAGACGGGCAGGTCGTCCGCGTAGACGCCGAACTTGGGCGAGCCGGGGTCGGCGGGGTGACCCCCTCGCGCCCATGGGTACTTGGTGGCGGCGTCCAGCGTCGCCCGGGTGAGGTTGAGGCCGACGGGGTCCGCGTCCAGGAAGCGCTTGGGCTCCAGCCGGGCGAGCAGCCGGAGCGACTGCGCGTTGCCCTCGAAGCCGCCGCACGGTGCGGCGATCTCACTGAGCACGCGTTCGCCGTTGTGCCCGAACGGCGGGTGACCGAGGTCGTGGGCGAGGCAGGCGACCTCGACCAGGTCGGGGTCGCAGCCGAGCGCCGCCCCCAGCTCCCGCCCCACCTGCGCGCACTCCAGGGAGTGGGTGAGCCGGGTGCGCGGGCTGGCATCCCACACCTGCGCGCTGGACCCCGGCGCGACCACCTGGGTCTTGCCGGCGAGGCGGCGCAGCGCGGCCGAGTGCAGTACGCGCGCACGGTCACGCTGGAAGGCGGTACGGCCGGGCCGCTTGTCGGGCTCGGGCGCCCGGCGCTCGATGTCGGACAGGCCGTAGGGGCCGGATCTGCCGCCGATGACCTCGGTGTCGTACGTGCGGTGCATAGGCCGACGGTAACGGCAGGGTCGGCGGCACGGTCGGCGGCCGGTGTCTACGCCCGTACGGGAGCGGCCGCCCGCGCCTCGTCGTAGCGGTGCAGCACGAGCCGCGCCAGCGCCGGATGCGCACCGATGGGTGCGGCGGCGATACCCGGCGCGACGGCCGCGCAGCGGGCGGCGAAGTGGCCGGGCGCGGTGAAGCAGGAGGCGAGGGCGATGCGGCGGTGTCCACGGGCACGCAGTGCCCGTACCGCCTCGGGGACCGTCGGCCCGGCGGCGGACGCGTAGGCGGGCACCACCGGAGTCCCGCCGCCCAGCCGTTCGCTCAGCTGGTGCGCGACGCGCTCCATGCTGTCGGCCGACTCCGGGGCGCGGGAACCCGCGGAGGCCAGCACGACGGCGGCCGGACCGGTCCGTGCCAGGCCGTTCCACCCGGCCTCCAGCAGCCGGTCGTGCAGCGCCGCCGCGAGCAGCGGATGCGGCCCGAGCGGCGCGGCGAGAGCCGTCCGCAGGTGCGGAGCGCCGGCCAGCGCGCGCGGTATGTCGTGCTGGACGTGGTACCCCCGCCCGAAGAGCAGCGGTACGAGCACGGCGCCGTCGCCGTGGTTCAGGGCGCCGAGGGTGTCGGCGAGCGCGGGTTCGTCGATTTCGATGTGGCCCAGCTCGACGCGGAGCCCTGGGCGCGCCGCCCGCACCCGGGCGAGCAACGCGGTGACGGTGCGCAGCGCCGCCGGGTCGCGGGAGCCGTGCGCGACGGCGACCAGTGCGGGGGCGTCCTCCGATGCCCTGCCGCCGAGACCGTCGGGGAGGCCGGATGCGGGGTGCGGGGTGAGCGTGAGCGTCGCCGTCATGGCGCGAGTCTGCCGAGCGGTGATTGCCGGGCTGTTGCGCCGGAATCACGCCTCGTTGCCATCGGCTCACAGCCGTGTGCCCTCACCGGCGAGCGGTCGCCGCGCTGAGCGCACCGTGCCGGGCCCGTAACCCCGGGAACGTCGCCCGTAACAGGGGTGGCATACCGTGCCGTGCATGCATGACATGGTCACTGCCGCACCCTCCGCCGGAACGGACACCCACTGTCCGTACTGCGCCCTCCAGTGCGGCATGACGCTGCGCCCCGTCACCAAGAGCGTGCCGGAGGGTGAGGGCGCGGGCGTGGGGGCACGCCTCGAGGTCGTCTCGCGGCCCGCGTTCCCGGTGAACAAGGGCGCACTGTGCGGCAAGGGCCGCACCGCTCCCGCAGTGCTCGCGACCCGTGCGCGCCTGACCGAACCGCTGGTACGCCGCCGCGCGGGCGGCGAGCTGGAGCCCGCCACCTGGGAGGAGGCGCTGAGCCGTACGGCCGCCGGGCTGGACGGCGCGCGCCGCGCACACGGCCCGGACGCGGTGGGCGTCTTCGGCGGTGGCGGGCTGACGAACGAGAAGGCGTACGCGCTGGGCAAGTTCGCCCGGCTGGTGCTCGGCACCTCCCAGATCGACTACAACGGGCGCTTCTGCATGTCCTCTGCCGCGACCGCCGGCACCAGGGCCTTCGGCCTCGACCGCGGCCTGCCCTTCCCGCTGGCGGACATACCGCGTACGGGCTGCGTCGTCCTCGTCGGCTCGAACCTGGCGGAGACGATGCCGCCGGCGCTGCGCTATCTGACCGAGTTGCGGAACAACGGCGGCAGCCTGATCGTCATCGACCCCCGGCGCACCCGTACGGCAGAACAGGCCGACCTCCATCTCGCCCCACGGCCCGGCACCGACCTGGCGCTCGCGCTGGGCATGCTGCACCTGGTGGTCGCAGAGGGGAGACTGGACCAGGACTTCATCGACGCCCGTACCACCGGCTGGCCCGAGACCCGCAGTGCCGCGATGGCGCACTGGCCGGAGCTGGTGGAACACCTCACCGGCGTGTCCGTGCCCGAACTGCGCCAGGCGGTACGGCTCTTCTGCGACCCCGAGCACGCCATGGTGCTCACCGCACGCGGGCCCGAGCAGCAGTCGAAGGGCACCGACACGGTCAGCGCCTGGATCAACCTGTGCCTCGCGACAGGGCGTGCCGGGCGGCCGCTGTCCGGCTACGGCTGTCTGACCGGACAGGGCAACGGGCAGGGCGGACGTGAACACGGCCAGAAGGCCGACCAGTTGCCGGGCTACCGCAAGCTGGACGACCCGGCGGCGCGCGCACACGTGGCCGAGGTGTGGGGAGTCGACCCTGCGGTGCTGCCGGGCCCGGGGCGCAGCGCGTACGAACTCCTCGACGCACTCGGCCAGGACGTCAAGGCCCTGCTGCTGATGGGCTCCAACCCGGTCGTCTCCGCCCCCCACGCCGCCCACGTCGAACAGCGGCTGCGCTCGCTCGACTTCCTCGCGGTGTGCGATGTGGTGCTCTCGGAGTCGGCGCAGCTGGCGGACGTGGTACTTCCCGTGACGCAGTGGGCCGAGGAGACGGGCACCACGACGAATCTGGAGGGGCGCGTGCTGCTGCGCCGCAAGGCGGCCGACCCGCCCGCGGGCGTAAGTACGGACCTCGGCGTGCTCAACGCGCTGGCCGCACGGCTGGGTTGGGAGAAGGGCTTCCCCGCCGAACCGGAAGAGGTCTTCGACGAGCTGCGCCGCGCCTCGGCGGGTGGACCGGCGGACTACTCGGGCATCACCTATGGCCGCATAGCGGCGGAGGACGGTGTCTTCTGGCCCTGCCCGGAACCGGGCCCGTACGAAAGCGCCGCCACACACCCCGGCACCCCGCGGCTCTTCCTCGACCGCTTCGCCACACCCGACGGCCGCGCCCGCTTCGCACCGGTGACGCACCGCCCGGCCGCCGAAGAGCCGGACGCGGACTATCCGTTGCGGCTGACCACCGGACGGGTCCTGGCCCAGTACCAGTCGGGTGCTCAGACGCGCCGCGTCGACACGCTGAACGCCGCGGCCCCCGGCCCCTTCGTGGAACTCCATCCGCAGCTCGCCGGGCAGCTGGGCGTCGCGGACGGCGACCGGCTCGCGGTGGTCTCCCGGCGCGGTCGCGCGGTGGCTCCGGCGCGCGTCACCGCCGGCATCCGCCCGGACACGGTCTTCATGCCCTTCCACTGGCCGGGAGAAGGCAGGGCCAACAACCTCACCAACCCCGCCCTGGACCCTCTCTCGCGGATGCCGGAGTTCAAGACCTGCGCGGTCCGTGTGGAGCCGGCGTAGTCACGCTCGAGCGCAACCGGCCCCGTTCGCACTGACGTCACAAGGGTCATGCGCGAACGTCGCACCGCCCGCACGCGGCGGGCCCTGCAGATGCTGATGCTGTGCTGCGTACTGGCCCTGCTGCCCGCGACCTGGCTACGGCTGTCGACGGACGATCTGCTGCTGCGCAACGGCGCCGCGGACGCACCCTCCGCGCCGGTCGCCCTCGTCTTCGGCGCCGGGCTGTGGGACGGCGCGCCGTCCCCCTACCTCGCGCACCGGCTGGACACCGCCGCCGAACTGTACGAGCGGGGTAAGGTCCGCGCGATCCTCGTCTCCGGCGACAACAGCCGCGCCGACTACGACGAACCGGACGCCATGCGCGGCTACCTCACCGAGCGCGGCGTCCCGGCCCGGCGGGTCGTCGCCGACTACGCGGGCTTCGACACCTGGGACTCGTGCACGCGCGCCGCTCGCGTCTTCGGCGTCCGGCACGCGCTGCTGGTCAGCCAGGACTTCCACATCCGGCGCGCCGCCGCGCTCTGCCGGGCCGCCGGGATCGAGTCCTACGGCGTTCCCGTCCCCGAGCCGCGCGACGTCACCTGGTACGCGGGCGGGCTGCGGGAGATCCCCGGCGCCGCCAAGGCGGCCCTGGACGCCTTCCTCACTCCGGACCCGCACTTCCTCGGGCAACCCGAAAAGGGCGTAGCCCGCGCGCTGACCAGCGGCGCGCGATAACTCACGGGACGGCGGCACGCTGCTGCCGGGCCGACCGAGGCCGGGTCACCCGCGGGGTGGTGATCCGGCGTCTGCAGCGTCCGCCGCATCCGTCTCCTCGGCCACCCAGACGAGGTAGTCGGCGCCGCCGCGCACCACGGGTGTCGCGATGATCTCCGGCACGTCGTAGTCGTGCGCCTCCCGGAGGTACGCCTCCAGGGCGTCGTACCGGGCGGCGCTCGTCTTGAACAGCACCTGCCACTCCGGGTCCGTCTGTACGGCGCCCTCCCAGCGGTAGAGGGAGAGCACCGGCGCGCTGATCTGCGCGCAGGCGGCCACCCGCTCCCGTACGGCGCCGGCCGCCAGCCCGCGTGCCTTCTCCTCGCTGTCGGTCGTGGTCAGCACGGTCAGAATCCCGGTCCCGGTCTCGGTCATGACCTCACTCTGGCATCCCTCACCGGGCTCCGGAGCTGGGGGCACCTCCCGGGCCGCAAGGCCCAGGGGGAGCGTCACGGGAACGGCAGGGTGTGCGCGAAGACGGTGACCAGGATCAGCACGACGGGGAAGCAGGCCAGGAACATCGCGAAGGTGTAGCCCATGATGTCCCGTGCCTTGAGGCCCAGGATCGCCAGCGTCGGAAGCATCCAGAACGGCTGCAGCAGGTTCGCCGAGGCCTCGGCGAGGTCGTAGACGACCACCGTCCAGCCCTGATTGACGTGCAGTTGATTAGCCGCGTCGATCACGTACGGGGCCTCGATGACCCACTTGCTGCCGCCGCTGGGGACGAAGACGCCCAGCACTGCCGAGTAGACGGCGATGAGCGGCGCGAAGAACACGTCGTTGGAGACGCTCACCAGCCAGCCGGCGGCCTGCTTGGACAGGCCGGTGAACGCGATCATCCCGAAGATGCCGCCGTACAGCGGGAACTGCAGCAGCACCCCGGATGCCGCCGGGCTGCCCCGGCGAACCGCGTCGACCATGCGGATCGGCCGCCAGTGCAGACAGAGCGCGAGCAGGATCAGGATGAGGTTGACCGTGTTGAGGTCGATCGCCGCGATCGGATTGCCCTCGGCGTTCGAGAAGTGGCGTACCAGGTACCACAGTCCCAGCAGCGCGATCAGTACGGTGAAGACCGGGCTGTGCTCCAGCCAGTCACCGGGCCGCGTACGTCCGGTGGCCGCTGACTTGTGCTCCTCCTGCAGCGGCCGCAGCTCGATCCCCAGATCCTGCGCGGTCTTGGCGCGTGCGGGCGTGGGGGACAGGAACCAGGCCATCACGACCGCCACCACGAAGATGATCAGCGTCGCCAGCAGGCTCTGCCAGGTGAAGATCGTGTCGGTGAGCGGAATGACGCCCTCGCCGTCGCGTCCCTCGGCGATGACGTCCTGCACGGGCTTCGGGCTGGAGACGGTGCTGGCCACCTGCAGCGCCGCGGATCCGGACAGCCCCTGCGCCCAGACCGTACCGAGTCCGAGGAACGACATGGCACCGAGCGCCCGGTAGTCGACGCCGCGGACGACGCGGGCGATCTCCTTGGCGAGGATGGCGGTGAAGATCAGGCTGAACGCCCAGTTGAGATACGAGCTGAACATCGCCACCGCGGCGGTGAAGGTGATGGCCGAACGCGGCGACTTCGGTATGCGCGCGAGACGGGCTATGAGTTTGGCGACGGGAGCGGAGACCGCGACCGCGTATCCCCCGATGATGATCATCGCCATCTGGAGGGTGAACTCGATCAGCGACCAGAAGCCCTTCCCCCACGCGTCCACGAGTGAGGTGGGGCTCTCGCCGGTCCCCAGCCCGAGCGCGAAGATCACGAACGTGCCGACGAGGACGAATCCGAAGGCGTCGGGGAGCCATCGTTCGGTGAACGCGGTGAATCGCAGCGCGACCCGCGCCAGTACGTTCTCCTGCTCGGGCGCCCCCGCGTCCGGTTCCGTGCCGGTGCCGGTCGCTGCGCCGTCGTCTCTGGCCATGATCACCCTCGCCTGCTCTTCGGACTGCCCGTGGTCGCACGAGCTTGACCAGCAACAAGCCGGAAGGGAAGGGTCCATTTGCCTTCCGGCGGGCACCGTTGCGCAACTGGAAGAAACCTGGAACCGGAGACCATGCGGCTGACCGCACGTATGGTGCCGGTCGACATTGCGGGCGGGACAGCCCGCGAGGTAGACGTGCTCGCGCCACGTCCGATTCGTTCAAGACCGGCAGCCATCGCACCGCCTAGCGTGCGACGCATGACACCACGTTTCGATCTCATCGGCGTCGCCACCGCCGACATGGCCGCCTCCCTCGCCTTCTACCGCCGGCTCGGCCTGGACATCCCCGCCGACGCCGATGACGAGCCGCACGTCGAGGCCGCACTCCCGGGCGGACTGCGGATCGCCTGGGACACCGAGGCGACCATCCGGTCCTTCGACCCCGGCTTCGACCCCGGCCCCCGCGGCGGCGGCCGGTTCGGCCTGGCGTTCCTCTGCGACTCACCCACCGAGGTCGACGAGCTCTACGCCGAGCTGACCGATGCCGGGTACGAAGGGCACAAGGCCCCCTGGGACGCCTTCTGGGGTCAGCGCTACGCCGTGGTGGGCGACCCGGACGGCAATGGCGTCGACCTCTTCGCGCGGCTCCCCTGAGCGATGTCCTGGGCTGCCGCCGCCGCTAGGGCGTGTTTTGAAAGTAGCGCCGTTCCGCCCGCCAGGGCGGGGCCCGCGGCGCCTGGTGCGTGCAGCCGCAAGGCGGAGGATCGTCCTCGTAGTGGGCTACTCGGTCGATTCGACAACGCAGCGGATGTGCGTGCCAGGCGTCGTG
>NZ_JBOHCV010000296.1:0-2100 GCF_050698815.1 Streptomyces sp. | reverse complement strand
TCCCGGGGCAGCGCCGCCCCGGGACCCGCGACCGGTCACAGTGCCGTCATGACGTGCTTGACGCGCGTGTAGTCCTCCAGGCCGTACGCCGAGAGGTCCTTGCCGTAACCCGACTTCTTGAACCCGCCGTGCGGCATCTCGGCGACCAGCGGGATGTGGGTGTTGATCCAGACGCAGCCGAAGTCGAGCACCCGGGACATCCGCATCGCGCGGCCGTGGTGGGTCGTCCAGACCGAGGAGGCGAGGGCGTACTCGACGCCGTTGGCCCACTCCACGGCCTGGTCCTCGTCGGTGAACTTCTGGACCGTGATCACCGGCCCGAAGACCTCGTTCTGGATGATCTCATCTTCCTGGCGCAGTCCGGAGACGACGGTGGGAGCGTAGAAGTAGCCCTTGTCGCCGACGCGTTCGCCGCCCGACTCGACCTTGGCGTGGGCCGGGAGACGGTCGATGAAGCCGACCACCTTCTCCAGGTGGGTGGGGTTGTTGAGCGGCCCGTAGAAGCAGTCCTCGTCACTGAGGTCGCCGGTCTTCACCTCGGCGGCGGCCTTGGCCAGCGCGGCGACGAACTGCTCGTGTACGCCCTCCTGTACGAGCACGCGGGTCGCCGCGGTGCAGTCCTGGCCGGCGTTGAAGAAGCCGCCGTCCCGGATTCCCTCGACCGCCGCCGGAATGTCGGCGTCGTCGAAGACGATGCACGGCGCCTTGCCACCCAGCTCCAGGTGGGCACGTTTGACGTTCTTCGCCGCGCTGCCCGCGACCTCGATGCCCGCGCGCACGGAGCCGGTGATGGAGGCCATCGCCGGGGTCTTGTGCTCGACCATCAGCCGGCCGGTGTCGCGGTCGCCGCAGACGACGTTGAAGACGCCCTTGGGCAGGATCTCACCCATCACCACGGCCATGAAGACCGCGGAGGCCGGCGTGGTGTCGGACGGCTTGAGCACGACCGTGTTGCCCGCGGCCAGCGCCGGGGCGAACTTCCAGACCGCCATCATCGCGGGGTAGTTCCACGGCGCGACCTGCGCGCAGACACCGATCGGCTCGCGGCGTACGTAGGAGGTCAGCCCCTCCATGTACTCGCCGGCGGACTTGCCCTCCAGCATCCTGGCGGCGCCGGCGAAGAAGCGGATCTGGTCGAGCATCATCGGCAACTCCTCCTGCCGGGTCAGCTCCAGGGGTTTGCCGCAGTTCTCGCACTCGGCGGCGAGCAGTTCGTCGGCCCGTGCCTCCAGCGCGTCCGCGATCTTGAGGATCGCCTTCTGCCGCGTCGCCGGTGTGGCGTCGCGCCACGCCGGGAAGGCCCGCTCGGCGGCGGCCATCGCGGCGTCGACGTCCGCGGCGGCGGACAGCGGCGCGGTGGCGTACGCCTCGCCCGTGGCCGGATTGACCACCTCTGTGGTCCGGCCGTCAGCGGCGTCCCGGAACTCCCCGTCGATGTAGTTGCGCAGCCGACGCAGCTCGGTGGTCACTTCGCACCCCTCCTGCTTCGTTGTCCGTTGGGTGAGGCCGCCAGCCTAACCAGCACCACAACGCTTTCGATACACCCACACACCGAGGACGACGAATTCTGTTCATAGGCGGGCTTTCAACTTCGGATTACATCGCTTAAGGGTTGCGATACGGAGGAGGTCTCATGCACAGTGTCATGCGTGGCTCGAGACCCGAAGAAGACGCACGGCATCCGCTCGCTCGATGCCGTATCCCTGGCGATCATCGAACAGCTCCAGGAGGACGGCCGGCGTCCGTACGCCGCGATCGGCAAGGCCGTGGGCCTGTCCGAGGCGGCGGTCCGGCAGCGGGTACAGAAGCTGCAGGACCAGGGTGTCATGCAAATCGTAGCGGTGACCGATCCGCTCACCGTCGGATTCCTGCGACAGGCGATGATCGGCATCAACGTCGCGGGCGACCTCGAGTCCGTGGCCGACGCTCTCACCGAGATCGACGAGGTCGACTACGTGGTCATCACGGCCGGGTCGTTCGACCTGCTCGTGGAGATCGTCTGCCAGGACGACGAACACCTTCTCGAAATGATCACCAAGCGGATCCGCTCGCTGCCCGGCGTGCGCTCCACCGAGAGCTTCGTCTACCTCAAGCTGCGCA
>NZ_JBOHCV010000295.1:0-29301 GCF_050698815.1 Streptomyces sp. | reverse complement strand
TGGATTTCGGAGGTGCCTTCCCAGATGCGGTCGACGCGCAGTTCGCGGTAGAGGCGTTCGACGGGGTAGGAGCGGTCGTAGCCGCGTCCGCCGAAGATCTGCACACAGCGGTCGATGACCCGGCCGGCGGCCTCGCTGGCCGCGAGTTTCGCCGTCGACGCCTTGGCGTGCAGGGTTTTTCGGCCGGTGTGCGGCTGATCGGCTTCCCAGGCGACCTGGTGGGTGTAGGCGCGGTTGACGGCGATGTCGACGGCGCAGTCGGCGAGCATGCCCTGGATCAGCTGGAAGTCGGCGATGGGGGAGCCGAACTGGCGGCGCTCCACTGCCCAGTCGCGGGCGAGTTCCAGGGCTCGTTCGGCGGCGCCGACGGTCCGCGCGGCGATCATCAGCCGCTCGTCCGTGAACCATTCCTTTGTCAGCTCGTAGCCCTTGCCGACACCGCCGAGCACGTCCTCGTCGGGGACGAAGACGTCGGTGAAGGTGAACTCGGGGTGCCCGTTCACAGCGGTATGCATGAACCGCGGTACGCGTGTCATCTCGACACCCCGTGCCTGCTTGTCGACGAAGAACAGGGTCGCCGCCCGCTCCCGTCCCGCGTCGGCCTGCACGAGCAGGAAGTCTGCGACGTCACCGCAGGTCACGAACCACTTCTCGCCGTTCAGGAGCCAGCCGCCTTCGGTACGGGTGGCGGTGCTGGTGCCCGAGGAGGGGTCGGAGCCCGCATCCGGTTCGGTCACCGCGAACGCGTCGAAGCGCTCGCCCCTGATGATGGGCAGCAGATACTTCTCCCGCTGCGCCTCGGTGCCGTACGCCAGGACGTTGGAGGGCCGCCAGGGGATGTCCCAAAGGCAGTTGGTGACCTTTCCGAGCTCCTCCTCGACGATGACCTGGTCCAGCAGCGACAGGCCCGCCCCACCCCATTCGACGGGCATGTTGATCGCGAACACGCCGGCGTCGATCGCGGCGCGCGTCAGTTCGCGGACGGTGTCGGCGGGCAGCGGCCCGCTTGCCTCCTCGGACTGGTCCTCGTACCGCATCAGGAGCTGCGCGTAGGCGGCTGCCCGGGTCTTGAGGCCGGCCTGCTCGGGTGTGTAGCGGAAGTCCATGATGTCCTCCGGGGATTCGGGTGGTGCGGGCTGCAGGGAGCGTTGAGAGGGGAGAGAAAGGCCGGTCAGTCAAGGACGGCCCGGGAGTCCAGAGCCATGACCCCGTCGGGAAGGACGAGCAGCGGATTGACCTCGAGTTCGGCGATCCCGGGGTGCGCGGAGGCGACTGTCGTGATGCGCTCGATGACGGCTGCCGCGGCGGCTACGTCGACGGCCGGCCGGCCGCGGACGCCATCGAGCAGCGCGGCGGTCCGCAGACTGCGCAGCAACGACTCCGCCCGGCCGGCCGGGAGGGGTGCGAGCGAGAAGGCGACATCGTGCAGCGTCTCGGTGAGGACTCCACCGAGGCCGACCATGGCCGCCGGTCCGAACCGGGGGTCGCGGTGGACTCCCACGATCAGCTCGATGCCGTCCGTGAGGTCGGCCATCGCCTCGACCGAGTAGGAGGGCGCGCCCAGCCGGGCGTCCATGTCCCGGTACGCGCCGAAGAGCGCGTCCCGGTCAGCCAGCCGCAGGGCCACCCCGCCCGCGTCGGACTTGTGCAGGACGTGCAGGGCCTTCAGGACATACGGACCGTCGAACTCCTCGGCCGCGGCAAGCAGTCCGGCCTCGTCAGTGATCTCGCGCGCCGCCGGGAACGGCACCCCGGCTGCGCTCAGCAGCGCCCGCACCCCGTGGTACCCGGCGTCCCGCAGGGGCGGGGCAGCCGGCGGCAGCGCGGCGACGCCGGGCTGATCAGCCGTCTCCGGGGCCGTCATCGCCACGAGCGCGCGGGCGGCGTCCTCGGTGGCGGCGAACACCGGTATCCCCGCTTCGGCGAGCACCTGGCAGCTCGGCGACTGCGGGTACATCGACTGCACGACGAGCGGTTTGGGCATCTCCCTCTGATGCGTGACGACGGCGTGCGCGGCTTCCAACTCGCCCTCGCAGAGCGCCGTTCCCCCGCCGCCGAGACCGCCGTCGCAGGCGGCGTAGCCGCCGAAGTAGCCCGTCATCAGGACGGCGTCGACCTCGTCGGTGCCGAGCAATCCTGCGACCGTTTCGGCGTACGAGCGGGGGTTCTGCTCACCCATCCCGGCCAGGTCGACCGGGTTGCCTACCGAGGACTGCTCCCACAGCACGGTCCTCAGCTGTTCCTGGGCCGAGCCGCCCAGCTCGGGTACGTCAAGTCCCGCTGCCTCAGCGGCGTCTGCGGCGATGGCGCCGTGGCCGCCGCCGTCGGTGAAGACCGCGGTACGACGCCCGCTCGTACGCGTCCCAGCGTTCAGCGCGGCCAGGACGATCGTCATCTCCCTCGGAGTGGAGACGAGTTCGACCCCGGCGTCGCGGCAGGCGGCGGCCACGATGTCGGACGAGGTGGTGAGGGCTCCGGTGTGCGACTGGGCGCTGCGGGCCGAGGCGCTGCCACGGCCCGCGGTCAGCAGCACGACCGGCTTGCCCGCCGCCGCTGCGGCCTGGGCGAAGGCGCGGCCGTCGCCGAAGTCCTCGGCGTACACGGCGATGGCACGCGTGGGCTCGTGCCGTGCGCAGTCCTCGACGAGGTCGACGAGGGTCACATCGGCCTGGTTTCCGAGGGAGACGAAGCGGGAGAAGCCCAGACCGTGGGGCGCACCGCGGAGCTGGAGTTCGAGCGCCAGATTGCCGCTCTGGCTCAGCAGGGCGACTCCGCCGGGCGTGAAGGTGTCCGAGGCCAGGTAGAGCTCGGTGGTGTTGTCCGCGACGCCGAGGCAGTTGGGGCCGACCAGGACAGCGCCGGCGGCCCGTACGCGATCGGCGATCGCACGCTGCCGGGCCAGACCGGCGGGGCCCGCCTCGGCGAAGCCGGCGGTGATGCCGACGATCGCCCGCACGCCGCAGGCCAGGGCGTCATCGACGGCGGCCTCGAAACCGGCGCCCGGTACGGAGATCACCGCCAGGTCGACGGGTTCACCTATGTCCGCGAGGCTTGTGGCGGCCGTACGGCCCAGGACCGTACCGCCGCGGCGGTTCACCAGGTGCACGGGCCGCCGGTCGGGGGCGCGCAGGGCCTGGGAGGCCACCGCGTGGCCGTATTTCGCCGGGTCGTCGCTGGCGCCGACGACTGCGACGGACTTGGGGCCGAAGAGGGCGGTCAGGTCACGTCTCATGTCACGTCTCCAGCCGGAGTGCGGAGTTCGGGCAGGCTTCGGCGCAGGCGCGGGCCGCGTCCTCGCTGCCGGTCGGCACCGGGGTGGCGATGACGGTCGCGTAGCCCCATTCGTCGAGGTCGACGAGGCTGGGAGCGTGTTCTTGGCACAAGCCGTAGCCCTGGCAGCGCGTGGAGTCCAGCAGGAGTTTCACGGTGTTCCTTTCAGCGAGGGCACCGGGGAAGGGCCGGGCAGCGGGGCAGTGGGCGGGGCCGCGACCTCCGGTACGGCCACCGCGAGGCGGCGACCGCCGTCGGGAGGACAGGAGGCGCAAGCAGGACAACGCGTGTCGAGGTGGGACCGCACGAGTTCGGGGAAGACGCGGATCAGGCTTCCTGCCGTGCCCGCGGCGGCGTCGAGGAGGCCGCAGGCGCCGCGCCCTGGAAGTGCGGAGGACCACCGGAGGAGTTTGGAGAGGGCATCGGATCCGGCTGTGCCCGCGGTCAGCCCGTGCAGGGTGTCGCGAATCGAGGCCGTGCCGGCCACACAGATGCCGCACTGCTGTGCGCTCTCGGCCGTGAGATGGCCGACGGCGTCGGCGGCGGTCGTCACCGGGCACTCGCCGGGGGCGAGGAAGCGGATTGCTCCGCAGCCCAGGGCCGTCTCCGCATCGGCCAGAGCGTCTGGATCGAGCCCGAGGTGGAGAGAGCCGGGCCCGATCAGTCCGCCGAACAGTCCGCCCATGAGGGCCCCGGTCGCGTCGTGAGTGCCCTGGGCCTCGGCCAGCGTCCGCAGCGCGGTGCCGTACGGAACCTCGGCGACCAGGGGCTCAACGTGCCCGCCGGACAGCGTCACCAGGGTGGTACGGGCGATCCGTCGGCGCAGGTCCGGACGTGACGCGACCAGGGCGATACGTGCGAGGGTCTCGACGTTGGAGACCAGGGTCGGCTCGTCGCCGACGCCCTGCTCGTACGGACGTGGTGGCTTGGCGGTGGGCATGGCCGGCCCGCCGTTGATCCTGCGGACCACCGCCGTCTCCTCGCCGGCGACATAACGGTGCCCGGTCTCGATCACCTCGACAGGCAGCGGGGGATTCCACTCGGCGAGGGCCCGGCGGACGCTGTCGCCTGCCGCCGGATCGGAGAGGTACACGTATCCCCGCACGGCGCCGGTGACGGCGGCGGCGCGCGCGAGGCCGTCCAGGACGAGGTGCGGCCTGGCCCGCAGCAGCCAGCGGTCCTTGGACGAACCGGGTTCGCCCTCCTCCCCGTTCGCCACCACGATGGGCACGCCGCCGGCGTCACGTACGGCCCGCAGCTTCACCGCGGCGGGAAATCCCGCGCCGCCGCGCCCGCGCAGACCGGCCGCGCTGATGTGGTCGAGCAGCACGTCCGGACCGGTCACATCCCGGTAGCCACCGGTGGCGAGATAGGTCTCGGCCGTCTCGGCCACGTCCGGCGTGGAGCCGAGCACGGAGCCCGGCGGTGCCGGCATCAGGGATCGGATCCGGGTCATCCTCGGCCTCCATCGGGTGCGTCCGGTGAAGCGGTGCGCAGGGTGCGTACCGCCTTTTCGAGGGCCCTGCGGTCCGCCGCGGTCCGGTCGTATCCGGGTCCCGGAAGGCCGATCAGCATGCGGTGGTGGTCGAGCACCACCTCTCCCGCGAGCAGCGCGGCCCGCAGGTCGCCCAGCCGGGAACCGTCGGCGACACCGGTCACCAGGGCGGTGACCTCCGCGAGATAGCGGAGCCAGCTGCGGCGGCTGCCGCGCAGGATCAATGTCTCCACACGCCGCCGCTCGGCGGCCGCCAGTTCGGGTGGCGCCGTGGCCGTATCCCGCGCACCGGTGCGCAGTGCGGCGACGGTGGGGGGCAGTTCCCGTTCCGGTTCAGGAGTGAGCCCGAGCCAGACCAGACTCCGACGACCGCTCATGCGTGCCTCCGGGGGAGAGGAAGGGGATCCGTGGCGCGGCCCGGCCGTGGCCGGCAGTGAGCAGAGGGTGCGACGAGCGATGCCCTTGGCTCACCGCCGGTTCGCGGTGCCGTGCCGTGCGACGGGGACTGTGCGGTACGGGCCCGGACCTGGGGCGTCCGGGCGGCTGTCGGCGTCCGGTCCGACGTGGACGACGCATCGCGGCGATCTGCGATGGCGACTACGCTAACTAATCAGTTAGTCAGTACACAAGCCTTGACACCGCAGAAGCCCCCCAGCAGTCTGACTGACTAATTAGTCAAGGCAGGTCCCGGCCGTTCGACGCCGCCCGCCGACCGCCCCAAGGCCGCCGCGACACTGATCGCCCCGTGCGGCATGGAGGAGTCAGCCGATGCAGCCCCAAGCCCCCGAAGCGCCGCTGAATCAGCTCAGCCAAGGCAGCCCCGGGCTGGCTCTGCCCGCCCGCTACTACACCGACCCCGACACGGCCACCGCCGAGACCCGGCGCATCTTCGCCAAGTCCTGGCAGCTCGTGTGCCACGAGTCCGATCTGCCCGGACCGGGTGCCCGGCTCGCCGCCGGCGTCGCCGACCGCGAGGTACTGGTGGTCCGGACCGAGGACGGGGGTCTGGCCGCCCACCTCAACGTGTGCCGCCATCGCGGAACACGGCTGGTCACCGCCCCGGAACCGGCCGGAAAGGCGATTCGCTGCCCTTACCACGGCTGGACGTACAAGCTCGACGGCGGCCTGGTCGGTGCCCCCGAGGCCCGCCAGATCCCAGGCCTGGACAAGCCCAGGCTGGGCCTGCTCCCTGTCCGGGTCGAGTCGTTCCTCGGCTTCGTCTTCGCCAACCTGGATCCGGACGCGCAGCCGCTTGCCGAGCAGTGTGCCGGCCTCGCCGAGGCAGTCGGACGCTACGCCGGAACCGACCTGGTGCCCGTCGGCCGCAGTCGGATCCACGACCTGGCCGGCGCCGAGATCCAGGAAACCAACTGGAAGGTGGCGGTCGACAACTACCTGGAGGGCTATCACGTCCCGGTGGCCCACCCCGGCCTGATGCGGCTGCTCGACTATCAGAGTGCCACCATCGAGACCGAGGAGTCCTATGCCCTGTTCTCCTCGACGCTGAGGGACAAGCCGTCCTCGAACTGGGCGGAACGCCTCTACCAGCACATTGCCGCCCCCATGCCCGGCCTCACCGAAGCCGACCGCAGGGTCTGGCGATATGCGGTGATCTACCCGAACACACTCCTCGACTTCTACCCCGACCATGTGCTTGCCTGGACCGCGATCCCGACCGCCGTGGACCGCGTGGCCGTGCCCGGTGCTTGGTACACGCGCCGGGGGACAGGCCTGCGCACCCGCATCGCCCGGCGGCTGAACATCCACATCGGCTGGATCACCAACGACGAGGACTCCGAGCTTGTGGCCCGGGTGCAGAAGGGCCTCGCCACGCCGGGCTTCGAGCCGGGGCCCCTGTCCCGGCGCGAGTCGGCGGTCGGCTGGTTCGCCGACCGGGTCCGGGCCGACCTCGACGCCGCGGAGTTGTGAGCCACCTCAGGTATACCCGCACCGTCTCGCGTTTCCCCGTCGTGCACGAACGCAGGGCATCCGTGCACGCATGTCCGCACCTGAAGCACTGATCGTCCCCTGCCGTCCCCCAGCGGCCCCTACGGAGAGGACCACCGATGTCCCCCGAGGCACTCCCACTGTCCCGCCGCTCCCTCCTCCGCGCCGGCACCGCCGCGACCCTCGGCCTCACCGTGGCCGGCTGCGGGTTCGGATCCGGCGACGCGGCCGACGAAGCGGCAACACAAGCGCCGATCGATGCCAAGATCGACGGTGACCTGGCCTATTTCAACTGGGCCGACTTCGTCGATCCGTCGGTGTTCGACGGCTTCGAGAAGGAGTACGGCGTCAAGGTCATCCAGTCGAACTTCGACTCCATGGAAGGCATGGCCGCCAAGCTCAACGCCGGAAACCGCTACGACATCATCTTCCCCTCCGCGAAATGGGCGCAGCGCCTCGCCACCGGAGGCAAGCTGCGCCGGATCGACCACGCCCGGCTGAAGAACGCCGACGCCGTGTTCGGGGCGTACGACTACTTCGCCGACCCCTGGTACGACCCCGGCTCGGCGCACACGGTGCCCTTCGCCATGTACAAGACAGGTATCGGCTGGCGCAAGGACCGCCTCGGCGACCTGACCGGCTCCTGGGGCGACCTGTGGAATGCCAAGGCCAAGGGCAAGGTGTTCGTCCTCGACGACCGCGACGAAGTGCTCGCCATAGGCGCGCTCAAGCGCGGTCTCGGCGTCAGCACCACCGATGAGGGCGAACTCGACCGCATCACCGACACACTGCGCTCCCTCCGCCCCCGTCTGCGCGGTTTCTCCAGCGACAGCTACAACAACCTGCTCAACGGAAACGCCGACATGACTCAGGCGTGGAGCGGGGACATGGCCGCCATGCTCGCCCAGGCGAAGGACCCCTCGGTCTTCGGCTTCGAGATCGCGCGGGAGGGCGCCCCGGTCAACTCCGACTGCTACGCCATCCCTTCCACCGCCCAGCATCCCGGCACGGCGATGCTCTTCATCGACTACATGCTCCGCCCGGAGAGCGTGAAGACAGGCGACCTCACTTCCTCAGGCAAGCCGTACCGGGAGGATGCCCATCGCCGGAATGTGGCTGCCGACTGTCGATGCCCGACTCGGTGACCGGCGCGCGGCGGGACTTCGCAAGGTTGATCACAGCTCAGGCGGTGGCGTGCTCGGCCTTGCTGAACTGGGCGACGATTGCTGCGCAGAAGGCGGGCAGGTCGGCGGGTGAGCGGCTGGTTGTGAACTGGCCGTCGACAACGACCTCTTCGTCGACAACCTCGGCCCCGGCGTTGCGCAGATCGGTGCGGATACTCGGCCATGAGGTGAGTCGGTGTCCCTGTACCACGTCGGCCTCAGCCAGCGTCCAGGGCCCGTGGCAGATGGCGGCCACCGGCTTGCCTGTTGCCACGAAATCCTTCACGAATGCGACTGCATCGGAGTTCATCCGGAGCTGGTCGGGGTTGACCGTGCCGCCGGGGAGAAACAACGCTTCGTAGTCGTCGACGGAGGAGTCGGAGACCAGCCGGTCGACCGGGAAGGTCCCGGCGGAGTCAATGTCGAATTGCCGGGCTTGGATCTCGCCGAGATGGATCGAGAGCAACTCGGTCCGCGCCCCGGCGCCGAAGAGTGCGCCGCGGGGTTGCTCCAATTCGACACGTTCCACGCCGTCCGTGGCCAGAATCGCGATCTTCTGACTGGGGAGTTCGTTCGTCATGGTCCTGCCCCTGTTCCTTGTAGCCTCTTCAGGGTTGCCAGTTCCGGTAGGTGCTGATTCCCTCCGGCGCACGCCTGGCCAGCGGAAAGGGCTATGCCCCCAGGGCCGCGCGCTTGGCGCCCTGAGCCGCTACGGGCCGCGTAGCCATGACTCCTGCCGATAAACCGGATTTTCGAACTTGATGGTGAAGGTCCGGTGCGTGCTGCGTTGGGGCGTAGCGGCTGGTCAGCGTGGTGCGGCGGACCCACGGGCGAGGGTGGGCGAACAGGCCGGGCTCGCGTTCGGCGAGGAGGCCGCGGTTGACCAGGCGTTTCAGCTTGGACCGGATGCTTCGGTGTTCTTCGCGGTGATCGGCAGGTTGCCGGCGTGCTCGGGCGCTCCGGGAGCGTGGGTGCCGGCTCGATTCCGGCCTCGGCTGCAAGGTAGGCCGCGATGCCCGGCAGGGTCTTCCGGGTGATCCGAAGTTCGGTCAGACGGGTGACGAGATGCTCGATCTGCCCAGGCCTGTTCGGCCTGGTCCGCAAGGTGTCGTTCGCGGTACTCGATCTGTTCGAGGAAGGGCTTCGCGGCCTCGCGTCCGGTCATGCGTCGCGCCAGGTAGGGGGTGGTGGTGTGCCGGTCAGCCGACGGGTCATCACGTCGCCCATCGCCCTGTAGACGCGTGACTCGGAGGTGGCGAGGCGCCGCGGGCCCCGGTGGGCCGCTCGACGATGTGCCACGTCGACTGCGTGCGCCCCCGGCACCCTCGACAGCCCGTCGGTCGGCCGGCTGACACGAGAGCCCGAACGAGCTGCCGCCTCCGCTCTCCTGGTGCACGCTGGAAGCAGCGGCGCAGGACCGCCGTCGATCTTGCGCCGTAGGAGATGAGCGGCGATGATGCAACGACGAAGCCCCTCCCGTCCGGCCCATGAGCCGGACGGGCAGGACGACGACGTGAAGTCCCCTGTCACGGCCACCCTCGATGAGCGGGGCTACGTGACCGGGTGGAGCGAGGGCGCCCGCCGCCTGCTCGGCTACCGCCGCGAGGAGGTGCTGGGCCGGGCAGGCACCGACCTGCTGGCCGGGACCGGCGCCGACTCGGCGAGGAACCCCTTCGTGGCCGGCCCGAGCTGGGACGGGCAGGCCGTCCTGCGACACCGGGACGGCCATGAGGTGACGGCAGCGCTTCTCGCGCGCCGACGGGCGACGGCCGAGGGGCCTGACTGGCTTCTGGTGCGGGTCTCGCGGCCACGCCTGCGCCCACGCCAGGACGACGCGCTGATGCGGTGGGGCTTCCGTGAGATCCCCTGCATTCTCGCGCTCTTCGACACCCGTCTGCTCCTGGTGCGGGCGAATACCGACATGGAACGCTCCGTCGGCCTCACCGAGGGCCAGATACGGGGCCTGCGTCCGTCGGAGATGATCCCGGAGCACCCGGAGCCGGGGCGGGTCGAGCAGGTCATGCGCAGGGCGATGCGGAGCGGTGAACGTCAACACCTGCGCATGGTTCTGCGGGTGCCGGGCGAGAATGGCGAACATGCTTGGGCGGTGTGGGTTTCGCCGGCTCGGGATGAGCAGGGTGGGGTGCGCGGTGCCTGGTTCGTGGCGCAGGACGTGAGCGAGCAGTACGCCGCCCGCCAGCGGATCCAGCTGCTGAACGAGGCAGGCGCCCTCGTCGGCACGACCTTGGACATCGCGCGCACGGCACAGCAGCTCGCTGACGTCGCCGTGCCGCAGCTCGCCGACTTCGCCGGGGTGGATCTGATGACCTTCCTGCAGGACGGTGACAAGCTGGCTCCCGACCCGTTGCCTGGGGCCGTCACCATGCGCCGCACTGGCTTGCAGTCCGTGACGAGGGGGGAGTCCGCAGACCTGGTCGAGGTGGGCGATGTGACCGCTTACCCGCCGCTCTCGCCCGCGGTCGAGTGCCTCGCCGGAGGCAGGGCAGCCATCTATGAGACGAGCGACCGTTTCGTCGAGCAGTGGGCGTCCGGTGATCGCACACGAGCAGACCGGCTCCGCGCTCGCGGAATTCGCTCCGTGGTGGTCGCGCCGTTGTGTGCTCGTGGCGTCACCCTCGGAGCGGCCATCTTCCTGCGCCGCAGTCACCGGGAGCCCTTCGGGCACGAGGATGTGCTGCTCGCCGAGGAGCTTGCCGCCCGGGGTGCTGTGTGCATAGACAACGCACGGCTCTACAACCGGGAAAGGGACACCGCTGAAACACTTCAGCGCGACCTGCTGCCTCAGCAGCTGCCCGAGCAGAGCGCCGTCGAGGTCGCCTCTCGCTACCTTCCCGCCGAAGGGAAGGCGGGTGTGGGCGGCGACTGGTTCGATGTGATCCCGCTGTCCGGCGCCCGTGTCGCACTGGCGGTGGGTGACGTCGTCGGGCACGGACTCCAGGCCTCGGCTGCCATGGGCCGCTTTCGTACAGCGGTCCGGGCGTTGGCTGAGATGGGCCTTCCCCCGGACGAGCTGCTGTCCCATCTCGACGACATGGTCACCCGGTTGTCGGAGGAAGCCGGCACAAGGAGCGCTGCCTACACAGGCGGAAAGTGCCTTTACGCCGTGTACGACCCCGTCTCCCGCCGCTGCACCGCCGCCCGAGCGGGTAACTTCATGCCGGCCGTCGTCACGCCGGCGGGTACCGTCGATTTCCTCGAGCTTCCTGCGGGACTGCCCCTCGGCGTCGGCGGCCTGCCCTACGAGGCCCGTGAGACGGAACTGCCCGAGGGCAGCGTGCTCGCCCTCTTCACCAAAGGCCTGGTCGTTACGCGTGACCGGTACGTCGACGAGGGACTGGGCCTGCTCCGCCGGGTGCTCGCCGAGCCCGCACTATCCTTGGAGGCACTGTGCGACCACGTCCTCGCGGCCATGCTCCCCGACCACCCGCAGGACGACTCCGCGCTTCTCCTGGCGCGCACCCGCGCCCTGAATCCCGACCAGGTCGCCACGTGGGACGTTCCCGCGGATCCTGCGGGCGTCTCCCGTATCCGCAGCGATGCAGCCGGACAACTGGCCCGGTGGGGCCTGCAGGAGACCTCGTTCACAGCTGAATTGGTGGTCAGCGAACTGGTCACCAACGCCATCCGCTACGGACTCCCACCCATCCGGCTGCGGCTCATATACGACCGAGAACTGATCTGCGAGGTCACCGACGCCGGCATCGCGGCACCACATCTGCGTCCGGCTCGCCTCATGGACGAGGGGGGACGTGGCCTGCTCCTGGTCGCACAACTGAGCCGGCGGTGGGGCACACGGTTCGGCCCGGAGGGCAAAACGATCTGGGCTGAACAGAGCCTTTCCGGCAGTCCGACCCTCCTTTAAACCGGCTCATCCTTCCTCGAGTTCGGAGAGATGAGCGGCTAGGTTCGAGGACTTCGAGCGCATACGAGCGAACCTCTCGCGGTCACCCGCCGGTACGGTCGCGTCCATCGCCATCTTCGCCGTCGTACCGGCGTCGGCCGAGGGGTCCAGGCTGCTGCCGGTCGTCCGCGGCACCACGAACAGGTCCCGGTCGGCCTGCATACGGGTGGCCACCGCCCACTCGACCTGCTCGTCGTCGAACACATCGACGTCGTCATCGACGACGACCGCCAGCTTCAGCGTCGTCACTGCGGTGAACGCTGCCATCGCGGCATGCCGCGCCGTCCCGTCCCCGCGTGAACGCAAGGAGATCACGGCGTGCATGCGGCACGAGCCGCCCTCGGTCAGCCGCACGGCCGAGACATCGACCCCCGCGGCCCGCAGTGTCCGCACCAGCCGCGCCTCGCGTGGCAGCCCGCCCAGCCAGAAGTGCTCCCGGCCTCCGGAGAGAACGGTCTGCAGGCAGGCGTCCTCGCGTGACCAGCGTGCCGACAGCTCCAGCACCGGCGCCGGCCCGCCCGGGCCGTAGGTGCGCGGATATTCCCCGAAGGGTCCTTCGTCCGCGCGCCGTCCAGCGCGGAAGGCACCGGTCAGAACCATCTCCGCACGCGCAGGCACGGGGACGTCCAGACCGTCCACGTACGTCACCTCCAGCGGCTCCGGGTGCAGGGCACTTGCGACCTCCAAGTCGTCGAGGTCGGCCGCCGGAGGCGACTGGGAAGCGAGCGCCAGCAGCGGGTCCACACCCACGCAGAGCGCGACGGGCAGATCCTCGCCTGCCGCCTCGTGCTCCGCGAAGACCGCCCGGAGCCTACCCGGAAGCATGAGTGCCCGAGCCTCGCGAGCGCCCGTGACCTGCAGCCGGTTGATCGACAGGTTCGCCTTGCCCGTACGGGGATCGCGCACGAGGACCAGCGCCGACGTGAAGTACCGGCCGGCGTCGTGTTCATGCTGCACCGGCAGCGGAAGGTCCCCGAGCAGGTCGCCTTCCGTGTCGTGCCGGGCGGTCACCGGCGCTTCCGCCGATGCGGTCGGCGAACACGGGCGGGGGGTGCGCACGGCGTCGGCGAGCCGGTCGACCACCCCGGACTCTGGGCAGCCCATCGCCAGGGCGTAGTGCCGACGTGTGGGCACGGTGTTTCCCACGAGCGGGTAACTCGCGTCGCGCACCGCGTCGAAGGCGACCGCGTAGCGGCCGTCGGCATGTTCCAGGACGGCGGCCACGTCCTGGTCGGCGTCGATCCGGCGGGTCATCCTGCGCAGCTCGCCGCGTTCCTCGAGGAGCGCCAGCCAGCCCCGGAGGTCGCACTGTTTCGGCCAGGTGGCCTCCATCACTCCTCCTCACCGCTGAAGTGGACGTGCTTGATTTCGGTGAACTGCTCCAGGCCTTCCACACCGCGGGTCCGGCCGAGTCCGGAGGACCCGTATCCGCCGCTGGGCATCTCCGGGTACGAGCGGTTGTAGCCGTTCACCCAGACCGTCCCCGCCTGCAGCGCTCGCGCCATGCGCAAGGACCGTGGGCCGTTCCCGGTCCAGACCGCTGCGGCGAGGCCGTACGGTGTGGCGTTGGCGGCTTCGACGGCGCCGTCCTCATCGTCGAAGGTCTCCAGGGTCAGCAGCGGACCGAAGATGTCGTCCTGCACCAGTGGCGAGTCCAGTGGCACATCCGTGACCGCCGCCGGGGTGACGAAATGTCCCCTCAGCTCGTCGGGGCTGACTCGCTCCCCGCCCGTCAACAGCCTCCCGGAAGACCGTGCGAGGTCGACGTAACCGGAGAAGCGGTCCAGCGCGGAAGCGGAGATCAGCGGGCCCATGTCCGTCTTCTCCTCGGCCGGGTCGCCGACTCGAAGCCCGCGCAGGACGTCGACCACCCGGTCGCGCGCACGCTCGAACACCGATCGCTGTACGAGGAACCGGGTGCAGGCCATGCACATCTGCCCGCTGGTGATCACCGAGGCGCGGGCCGCCGTCTCGGCCGCCTTCTCGACATCAGCGTCCTCGAACACGACCATGCTCGCCTTGCCGCCCAGTTCCAGCAGCGTGCGGGTCATGTCCGGCGCGGCGGCACCGCGGATCGCGGCGCCGACCCCGGTCGAGCCGGTGAACGCCACAGCGCGCACGAGCGGATGGGTGACCAGGGCGTTTCCGACGAGCCCGTCGCCCACCACGAGTTGCACGAGGTCGTCGCCGACGCCTGCCTCGCGCCCCAGCTCCAGCGCCCGCCGGGTGACCGGCGTGGTCTGGGGGGCGGGCTTGACGAGCGCGGTCACACCTGCGGCGAGCGCCGGGGCCAGATCGCGGAAGAGGAGCAGCAACGGCCAATTCCAGGGCACGATGAAGGCGCTCACGCCGACCGGTTCGCGTACGAGATGCGCTTCGGAGCCGTCGGGGAGGGTGCCCGCCCGCCCGCCGACCGCGCGGGCGAGCCCGGCGTTGTAGCGCAGCGCTTCGACCGCCCCGGCCACCTCGGTACGGGCTTCCCGGACCGGCTTGCCGCTCTCCGCCACCAGCGCGTGGACGAGTTCTTCGGTGTGCTCGCCGAGTACCTCCGCCCACCGCCACAGCAGTGTCTGACGGCGGCGGGCGTCCACCGGCCAGGTCCCGCGCTGTGCGGCAGCGGCGCGGCGGACGGCCGCGTCGAGCTCGTCCGGAGTGAGCGCCGGCACCTCGGTGAGGGGCCGCAGAGTGGCGGGGCAGGCGGGCCGGGCGTCCTGCGGCACGTCCCACGTCCGGATCTGAGGGACGACGGTCATACGAACACCCCGCCGCCGTCGACGACCACCGTCTGCCCGGAGACGAAGCCGCTGGCGGGGCTCGCCAGCCACAGCACGGCGCCGACCAGGTCCTCCGGCGTCATCTCGCGCGCCAGGCAGCGTGTCTGCTGCATCTTGCCGAGGTATTCGGCGTCGTTGATGGCCCGGGAAGCGACGTCATCGACCAGTCCGGGGGAGACGGCGTTGACGCCGATCCCGTACTGCCCCAGCTCCCTGGCCGCGGCCCTGGTCAGTCCCTCCACCGCCGCCTTCGACGCGACGTAGTGGGCGAATCCGGCCGCGCCGGTACGGGTGACCACCGAGGCGACGTTGACGATCCGTCCGCCGCCTCGCCGGCGCAGGGCGGGGACGGCGGACCGGATGACCTGCCAGGTGCCGCGCACGTTGACCCGCAGCACGGTGTCCCAGTCCTGTGTGGTCAGTTCGGTGAGGGGCCGTTTCGGGCCGAGTGTCCGGTAGATCGCGGCGTTGTTCACCACCGCGTCGAGGCCGCCGAACCGGTCCACCGCCCGTGCGACGGCGGCGTCCGTGTCCTTCTCGGAGGTGATGTCGCAGGGGGTGAAGAGCGCGGTACCCGGGCCCTGTGTGGAGGCCTTGTCCGCGAGCTGCTCTCCGTCCTCGGCCAGCTGGGGCAGGTCGGCGGCGACCACATGGGCCCCGGCCGCGGTGAGCGCGCAGGTGTAGGCGGCGCCGATGTCGCCCGTCGCGCCGGTGAGCAGGACGACGTGGCCTTGAAGTGGTGCTGGATTCATGGAAGTTCCCTTCGGATGCTCGGAATGGGGTGCTACGCGGCCGAGGCGATCGCCTCGTGCCAGTCGGCACCGCGGGCGAGCAGGCGGCGGTAATCCAGGAGCCGCCGCGCGGCGTTGACCGCTAGGCTGCCCACGAAGCGGTCGCCGTCGCGGTACAGCGCGAGCAGGGTCGCGCCGTCGTCCTCTTCGTGCACGACGTGGGCGTCGTCGCTGCTGCGTCCGGCGACCTGGATGCGCGCCCCGTACTGGTCGGACCAGACGTACGGCACGGGTGCGTATTCAACGGGCAGCTGGGGGCGGAGCATGTTGCGGGCCACCACCGCGGCCTGTTCCCGGGCGTTGGTCCAGTGCTCCAGCCGGACGTGTCGGCCGTAGCCGGGGTGGAACCAGCGGGCCACGTCGCCGGCGGCGTACACGTCCGGAATCGAGGTCCGGCAGTACGCGTCGCACAGCACACCGTCGTCGAGATCGATCTCGGACCCGGCCAGCCAGCCCACGGCGGGGGTGGCGCCGATGCCGACCACGACCAGGTCGGCGTCGACGCTGCTGCCGTCGTCCAGCCGCACTCGCTCGACACGCGTGGCGCCGTCGAAACCGGTGACGGAGCGCCCGCACAGGACGCGGACGCCGTTGCGGACGTGCAGCCGGGCGCACAGCTCGCCCATCCGCTCGCCGAGCCCCCGGGACAGCGGAGCCGGCAGCGCCTCGATCAGCGTGACGGGCAGGTCGCGCCGTCGCGCCTCCGCGGCGACCTCGGCGCCCACGAAACCACCGCCGACGATCGCCACCCGGGGCCGCTCGTCGAGGGCGTCGCGAAGGGCGAGGGCTTCCTCGAGCGTACGCAGCCTGTGGACGCCCTCGAGGGGCTGTGCGCAGAGCAGGGAGCGGGGTGTGGCGCCCGTCGCGACGACGAGGGCGTCGTACGGCAGACACGTACCGCCCGTCAGCTCGACCGTCTTCGTCACCGGGTCGAGCATGCGGGCCCGTTCGCCCATGCGGAACTCGACGTCGAGGGAGGCGAGTGCGTCGTTGGAACGCAGCGCCGTGCGTTCCGGCTGCCACGCGCCGCTGAGTACCTGCTTGGACAGCGGCGGACGGTCGTACGGCATGACCTTCTCGTCGCCGACAAGGGTGACGGGACCGTCGTAGCCGTTCGCGCGCAGTGCCTCCGCGGTGCAGAGTCCGGCCAGCGACGCGCCCACTATCACGACGCGATTCATGACACCGTGTCGACGTCGATGGCGGTGACCGGGCAGGCGGCTGCGCCTTCGCGGGCCCGTGCCGGGTCGGGCTCCGCGTCGGGCAGCACGCGTGCGATCCCGTCCTCGCCCAGTTCGAACACGTCCGGGGCGGCCAGTTCGCAGTCGCCGTATCCGCAGCACTTGTCCGGGTCGATCGTGATCTTCATGTGGTGGTCTCCGTTCTCACCATGTCACCGGGAGCCGGCGGACGCCGAGGTGCCGGCCACCGCCTTCGAGGGGGTTCGTACGCTCGACGTCACCGTTGATCCGGAATCCTGGGATCCGTTCGAGTAGCGTCCGGACCGCGACGCGGATCTCGGCCTTCGCCAGCGGCATGCCCGGGCAGCTGTGGATTCCGGCGCCGAAGGCCAGGTGCTTGTTGGGCTTCCGGTCGATGACCACCTCGTCCGGATTCTCGAAGACCCTCGCGTCGCGGTTGGCCGAGGCGAACAGCAGCATGACGCGGTCGCCTGCGGACATCCGCTGCCCGGCCATGCAGGCGTCCGCGGTCAGTTGCCGGGGGAACCAGTGCAGCGGGGTCTCGTAGCGCAGGATTTCCTCGATCGCGGTGGGAATGAGCTTCGGCTCGTCGATGAGGCGCTGCTGTGCCTCGGGGTGTTCGGCGAGGTAGAGCAGCACGTTGCTCAGCCCGAGCGCCGTGGAGTCGTGTCCGGCGTAGGTCAGGATGAACATCATGTTGGCGAGCGTCTCGTCGTTCACGCCGAGCTCGTCGTTGATGGCCAGCAACTGCGAGATGAAGTCGTCGCCCGGCTCGTCGCGGCGCTGCGCGAAGAGCCGGACCCAGTAGTCGCACACCCGGCCGATGACCTTGCGGCCCTCGTCGTCGGACGCGTGCTCCAGGAAGTCCAGCGAGTACGCGCGGATCTCGTCCGCCTGTTCCGGGCCGAGGTCGTAGAGCTGGGTGATCACATCGAGGGGCAGGGGGATGGCCAGCCCTTCGACCAGCTCGGCCTCGCCGGCCTCGAGGAACTTCCCGACGAGTCGGTCGACCGTGGCCTGGATACGCGGCTCCATCTGGTTGGCCGCGGCCGCGCTGGTGAGCGGGGCGATCAGCTTCCGGAACTTCTCGTGCTCCGGCGGGTCGTAGTCGATGGGCGGGAAGCGGTGGTCGGAGACGGCGGGGACGTAGACACCTCCGGTGGAGGAGTAGCCGTCGTGGTCCATCGCGGCGGCCCGTACGTCCTCGTAACGGGAGAGGGCCCAGTAGCCGCCGTACTTCTCACCGTGGGCGACCGGGCAGCGCTCGCGCAGCTCCCCGTACAGCTCGTATGCGCGCTCGGGCGAGAGGTCGCGGGTGTGCGGGTCGTAGACCGGGGCCTCCCGGTCGGTCTGCTCTGTCATGGCGCACTCCTGTGTGGTCAGGCCTTCACGGCCTCGGGCATCAGGTGCGAGGGCTGTTCGTCGTCCATGGCGCCGCGGGTCTCCGGGCTGATCGCGTTGGCGATGAGGAACACGGCCACGGCCGCGATGAGGAATCCCGTGAGCCGGCCGGGCACGTCGGCGAGACCGGGGCTGGCCAGGTTCACGAACGTCGGCATCAGACCGCCAACCATGAAGCCGGTGTTCCAGCAGACGGCCGTACCGCGGGCGCGCAGCGCGGTGGGATAGCGCTCGTTGAGGAACACCAGGACGGGCGCGTACGCCGCGTTGGCGAAGAAGGCCAGCGCCGTGGAGTACAGCATGATCTGCCCGGTCTTCGCCGGGTCGGTGCTGGTCACGAGCCAGATCAGCAGCGGGAGGGCGAAGAGGTTGATGCCGCCCATGAGGAGCATCGAGCGGCGGCGGCCGATGCGCTCGCTGAGTTCCCCGGCGGCGACGCAGGCGACGACGACGCCGAGGCTGGAGACGAGCAGGATGACGCCCTGGGAACTCTTGTGCACACCGGTGACCTGGTCGAGGAGGGTCGGCAGGTACCCGGAGGTCAGGTAGTACTGCGAGCCGGCGCCGGCGACGAGCAGGATGTTGAGGGCGAACAGCCCGCCCCGGCCGCCCCGTACGAGGTCGCTCATCCGCGGCTTGGGCTGCGGGCCGGCCTGCTTTCGCGCCTCTGCCTGCGCCTTCCACAGCGGCGATTCCTCGACGCCCCGCAGCACGAAGTAGGACAGCACCGCGGAGACCAGGCCAGCGAAGAACATGATGCGCCAGCCCCAGACGTCGAACCGGTCACCGGGGAAGGCGGCGCTGACGGCGATGAACAGGCCGCTCGCCAGCGCGGCGCCGAGGCCGGCTCCGCCGCCACCGATGAGGCCGGATATCAGGCCACGCCAGCGCGGCCCGACGCTCTCCGTACCCAGGGTGTGGGTCGCGGCGACCACGCCGCCCACGAAGATGCCCTGCAGGAGCCGGAGCACGAGGAACATGAGGGGCGCCCACAGTCCGGCGGCGGCGTACGTCGGCACCGCGCCCATGGCCGCGGTGAACACGCCCACGCCGGCGAGGACGATCACCATCGTCTTCCGCCGGCCGTGCCGGTCGGCGATGCCGCCGAAGACCGCCGCCCCCGCCGGACGCAGCAGCACGCTGACGGCGAACGACGCGTACACGGCGGCCAGACTGAGCGTCGGACTGTGCGAGGGGAAGATGAGGTCGCCGATCGTGCCGGCGACGAAGAGCAGGACGAACAGGTCGAAGAGATCGAAGGCCCAGCCGGCGACCGAGGCGAAGGTCGCGTAGAACGTTGCTTTCCGGGAGAGCCCGGTGGATGGGGGAGCGGACATGCCCACCTCCTTGTGAGACTTGCGTAATCGGTATTAAGACCCCGCCTCGCGGAATGCGCGATGCGCAACTTCCTAGTGGCGCGGTAGTCAGCGCCTATAGGTGCAGATGACGGCCGCTGTTCACGCGGAGCCGTGGTCGAGGTGGCTGTCGGCCGCTGCCACGAGGAGTTCGAGAAAGGCGCTTGCGGCGGGCGTGAGCCGGCTGCCTTTCCGCCAGATCACCCCGAGCTCGCGACGGGCCGACGGGTCGTCGAGGGAGACAGCGGTGGGGTAGCCCGTGGCGGCCAGGCGTGGCACCACTGACACGCCCACGCCGCTGCGCACCATGCCGCACAGGACGGACAGCTGGCCGGTCTCCACGGTCACGCGGGGGCTGAAGCCGGCCCGTAGGCAGACGGTGTCCATCAGCTCGCGCAGGCCGTGCCCTCGGCGCATGCCGACGTACTCGTCCCCGGCGAGCTGGGCCAGGTCAACGGTGCTCTTGTGGGCGAGTGGATGCTTCGGGGGCAGCATCGCCAGCATCGGCTCGCGCACCAGGATGCGGCCGGTGACGCCCGGCAGCGCCAAGGGGGCGCGCGTGATGGCCAGGTCCAGCTTCCCCGTCTGCACCATGCGTTCGAACTCGCTGGAGACGTTGTGCTCGGTGAGCAGGACCTCGACGGTCGGATGTGCGGCCCGGTACTCGGCCATCAGGTCGGGGAGGAGCGTGGCGCCCACGCTGGGCAGTGCGCCGATCGAGACGCAGCTTCGGTCCACGGCGCGTACCGCCGCCTGTGTACGGGCCTGTTCGAGGTGGAACAGTGCCGGCTCGACGTGCGCCAGGAACGCTTCCCCTGCTGGGGTCAGCTCGACTCGTCGGCCGAGGCGCTGGAACAGGGCGACACCGAGTTCCTTCTCCAGCTTGCGTACCTGGACCGACAGCGACGGCTGGGCGAGGAAGAGTTCCTCGGCCGCACGGGTGAAGCTGCCCGCTTTGGCGATGGCGAGCACGTAGCGAAGCTGGTGCAACTCCACGGCGGCACCTGCCGGTCATCCTGGCAGGACGCGCGGGGCGCCACCGCGTGTGGGCGCAGCGCTCCGCCGTCCTGTGTGAACCGTGTCCCCATCCATGACCGTCCCTCTCAACCCGATGGATGCCCGTCTCCGCTGTGGTGGGCGGCGCCGGCCGGCAGGGAGGCCCTCGGCCGTGCCGGCACCGCCGTCTGTGGGGGCCCGTTGCGATGGATGTCGCCGGTGAGGCCGCTGAGCGGGAAGCCGGTGCCGCACCAGCGCCGCCGGATGATCTCCGCCGCGATGGAGACGGCCGTCTCCTCTGGCGTACGCGCGCCCAGGTCGAGGCCGATGGGGGAGGCCAGTCGGGCGAGCTGGTCGTCGGTGACGCCCTCTTCCCGCAGCCGCGCGGTGCGGTCCGCGTGGGTGCGTCGGCTGCCCATGACGCCGATGTACGCGGCCGGGGTGCGGAGCGCGGCCGTCAGGACCGGCACGTCGAACTTGGGGTCATGGGTGAGCACGCAGATGACTGTGCGCTCGTCGGCTCCTGTCCTGGCGAGATGGTCGTGCGGCCACTCGCACACCACCTCGTGCGCATGCGGGAAGCGTCGGGCCGTCGCGAACACCGGGCGCGCGTCGCATACGGTCACCCGGTACCCGAGGTGGGCGCCCGTGTGGCTCAGCGCGACGGCGAAGTCGTTGGCCCCGTAGATCAGCATTCTCGGCGGCGGTGCGAAGGACTGCACGAACACCTCGATGTCGTCCATGCGACGCCGGCCGCGCGGACCGTAGCGCTCGGTAGCGGTCATCCCCTGGGCCAGCAGGCCGCGTGCGTCGTCGGTCACCGCGGCATCGAGCCCGTTGTCGCCCAGCGCCCCCTCCGACCGGTCCTGCCAGACGCAGCGCTGCGCGCCCAGCGGCGCCGGACCGCCGATGACTGTGGCGAGGGCGACCGGCTGCTCCCGCTCGACCGAGCCGAGCACCTGGCTGATCAACGTGGCGGGAACAGCCGGCCAGATCAGGATGTGGATGATCCCGCCGCAGGTGAGGCCGACGGAGAAGGCCTGCTCGTCACTGATGCCGTAGGTCTCCCGCCGTGGCTCCCCGGTCTCCAGTACGTCGAGCGCCGCCTCGTACACCGCGCCTTCGACGCAGCCGCCCGACACGCTGCCCAAGACCTCACCGGTGGCGCTGACGGCCATGACCGCGCCGGGGTCACGCGGGGCACTGCCCCGCGCGCCGACCACGGTGGCCAGGGCGAAGGGCGTGCCCTGGGCCAGCCAGCGCCGCAGTTGCGGCATCACTTCACGCATGGCGGTCCGTCCCTGCCTCTCAGCCGCGCCCGCCGCGCCCGCGCCCACCCCAGCGCAGCAGCCGCTTGACGCGGTCGAGTAGCGGGGCGAGTACGAGGCTCATGGCGCTCGGCGCCTTCACCGGGCCGGACGGCGCCTGCCCCGAGGTCGCCGCCTGGGCGACGGAGTCGGCGAACTGCTCGAACATGCGACGGCTGACGTCACCGGCGAGGGCGCGCCCGAACTGGGCGATGCGGCCGGTGAGATACACCTTGGCGTCGGCGTGCATCGCCGTGCCGGTCTCCGTGGCCTCCGTACGCAGGGTGATATCCGCCTGGGTCTGGGCCCCACCGGTGTCCTGCCCCTGCGCGACGACGCGGAGCCGGCCGACCGCGCGGTCGTGCTCGACGATGTGTGCGAGGCCGTTGAATGCCAGCTTGATCGGCCCGACCGACACCCGGGCACGGCCCGCGTAGTGGTCGTTGCCGAGATCGTCCGTGAGCTCGGCACCCGGCAGGCACCGCGCGAGCAGGTGGACGTCGTCGAAGACCTGCCAGACCTTGTCCTCGGGCTGTTCGACCTCGGTGGTGATCTCGACGGCGATGGTGGGGTCACCGCTGGGCAGCACGATCTCCTTGACGGTCAGGGACGCCGCCGTGTCGCCGGTGTCCTCCTGGCCGTCGAAGGCGTTGCCGCCCTGCCCGGAACGGCCGACGAGCGCCCGGTGACCGCAGTTGCCCGGTGCGGGGAGCCCGTCGGGATGGGCACGGTGCGTCTCGCCCACCGCGGTGAGGATATTGCGGTATCCGGTGCACCGGCAGATGACTCCCGACAGCTCCTCGGGCAGCTCCTCCTCGGTGACTTCCGGCTTGTTGGCCAGCAGGTCGTAGGAGCTCATCAGGAACCCGGGCGTGCAGAAGCCGCACTGGAGCGCGTGGTTGCGGCCGAACGCCTCCTGCAGAGGATGCAGGTCGTCGGGGCGTCCGAGCCCCTCGACGGTGACGACGTCCGCGCCGTCGAGCTGTACGGCGAAGAGCAGACAGGCCCGCGCCGCCTCACCGTTGATTAGCACGGTGCACATTCCGCAGACCCCGTGCTCGCAACCCACGTGCGTGCCGGTGAGGCCCAGGTGGTCGCGTAGCGCGTCGGAGAGGGTGACCCGCGCGGGGAGGTCGAGCACGGTAGGGGTGCCGTTGACGGTCATCCGGACCTCGACCGTGTCGTCCACCCCCGCCTTCACCGGCCGCGGCGTGCCGGGTGCCGCCGCCTCGGGGGGAGTCGGTGTTTCCTGTACGGTCACGTGGCCACCTCGCCATTGCCCTTGCGGGCACGTTCGTATGCCTTGGAAAGTTCCCTGCCGGCCAGGGTCAGGAGGAGCCGGCGGCGGTAGTCCTGCGACGCGTGGGCGTCACCCTCGGTGTCGACCATCTCGTCGACGACGGCGGCGAGCGTTCCCTTCAGCCGGTCCGCTGTCGCGTCGCCCATGTCGCTGAGCGCCGCCCTGAGCTCGGCGGAGACGTCGCGGGTCACCGCCCTGTCGGAGACGCCGAACGCCGTCAGCGTCGCCTCCGTACGGTCCCCGCGCAGGCGTACCCGCGCGGCGAGGCCCGCGAGGGCGAAGTCGCCGTGCCGGCGGGCGATCTCGGCGAATCCGAAGCCCTCACCCGCGGCGGCGACGGGCAGACGGACGGAGGTGAGGATCTCGTCGGGGCCCAGTGCGGTGGTCATCGCCCCGCCGAAGAACTCCCCCGCCAGGACTTGCCGGGAGCCCTGCGGCCCGGTCAGCGTCAGATCGGCGTCAAGGCAGCAGGCCACGGCGGGGAGTTCGGCCGCCGGGTCGGCGTGCGCGAGGCTGCCGCAGACGGTGCCCCGGCTGCGCAGCTCGCGGTGTCCCACCCATGGCAGGGCCAGCCGCAGCAACGGAACCTTCCGGCTCAGCGGATCCCGCTCCACGCGGCGCTGCCGTATGGTCGCGCCGATGTGCAGGTGGTCGCCGGAGAGGGCGAATTCGTCGAGCTCCTGTACGGAGTTGATGTCGACCAGGGTGTCGGGGCGGGCCAGTCGCATGGCCAGCACGGGTGCCAGCGACTGCCCACCCGCGATGACCTTGCCGCCCCCGCTGGTTCCCGCCAGTTCGGCGACCGCGTCGGAGAGGCTCGACGGACGCACGTAGGCGAAGGGTGCGGCCTTCATGGATCAGCTCACCTGCCCTGGAACTTCGGGGTGCGCTTGTTGGTGAACGCGTCGACGCCCTCGGCGAAGTCGTGACTGGAGCGGAGCATCGCGTACGCCTTGCGCTCCAGCTCGATGCCGGAGTACAGCGGCGCGTCGACGCCCTTGTCCAGGACCTCCTTGGCGGTGCGGAGCGCAAGCGGCGAGTAGCCGAGCATGGTCGTCACGAGGCGCTCGACCTCCGCGTCCATCGCCGCGCGGTCCGCGACGACGGCCGAGACCAGGCCCCAGTCGCCGGCCTGCTGGGCCTTGATCCGGGACGCGGTCAGCACGTGGTACTTGGCGCGGGAGAGGCCGATCAGCCGGGCGAGCCGCTGGGTGCCGCCGGAACCGGGCATCATGCCCAGCCGCATCTCCGGGAGCGCGAACTCGCTGCGCTCGGTGGCGATGCGGATGTCCGTCGACAGCGCGAGTTCGAAGCCGACGCCGAAGCAGTAGCCGTCGACAGCCGTGATGACCGGCTTCGGGCTGCGGGAGGGCGCCGTGACGTTCTGGCCCAGGTCGGTGAAGTCCACCGGCTCCACCTCCATGAAGCCGGGGATGTCGCCGCCCGAGGAGAAGTGCTCGCCCTCGCCCTTGATGACCACGACCTGGACGTCCTTGTCGGCGTCGATCTCGGCGAAGCGGTCGGCCATCACCTGGCGGGTCTCCATGGTGATGATGTTGTACTTGCCGTGATCGAGGGTCAGGTAGGCGACGCGTCCGTCGTGGCCGCGCTCGAGCCTGATCTCGCCTCCGGTGAGTGCCATGGTCACAGGTTCCTTTCGTTGTCGCTGCCGCCCAGCAGCTCGTTGAGCACGTTGCCGTGCAGGGGGAGTGAGGTGATGTCCACACTGGCCGGAGCGAGCGCGTCGGCGACCGCGTTGGCGATCGCGACGGGAAGGCTCATGCTGCTGCCTTCGCCGCTGCCCTTCGCACCGAGCCGGGTGAGCGGGGAGGGGGTTTCGAGGTGGTCACTGTTGAGGTCGTACTGTGTCTCCGCAGTGGTGGGACACAGGTAGTCCATGAACGTCGCCGTGGGCTGCCCGGCGTCGGTGTAGCGCATCTCCTCGTACATCGCGCCGCCGATGGCCTGCGCGAGCGCGCCGTGGATCTGGCCTTCGAGGAGTGTCGGGTTGAGGATCGTGCCCGGGTCGTGGACCGTCACGACCTGGTCCAGCTCCAGCTGCCGGGTCTCGGCGTCGATGCGTACGGTGACGAGTTCGGCGACGAACCCGTAGCACAGGCTGGAGTTGATCTGGTCGGTCCTGCTGGCGGCCTTCGACTCCGGGGGCGTGAAGGCCGCCTCCTCGTACAGGCGCGCAGGGGTGCCATCCGGCAGTGCCCCCGGGTCCCAGTGGACCAGCCCCGCGGCATGCCGGAAGGCCACCGCGCGTTCCGGTTCGTCACGGACCCGGACTTGGCCGCCGACGAGTTCGATGTCGGACGGTTCTGCTTCGAGCAGTGTGGCCCCGGCGATCTTGATCGTCTCGGCCAGTTTCTCGCTCGCCTCGACGAGCGCGCTGGTCAGCAGCGGCGCGAACCGCGATGAGTAGCTGCCGGACGACACCGTCCACGGCGTGGTGGCGGTGTCCATCTCGACCACCGGCCGCACGTGCTCCGGCGGCAGCCCGAGCTGGTTGGCGACGATCTCCTGCGCGACTGTGGCATGGCCTTGGCCCTGCGGCACGGTGCCCAGCAGCACCGACACGACGCCGTTCAGGTCAACGCTGATCCGTACGTGCTCGGTGGAGCCTGACTTGCCGCGCCCCGCCTTGCGCTGCTCGGCGGGGGTGGCCAGACCGACGTAGCCGATGTTGGTGGCGGAGGGGTCGACGATCGTGGCGACGCCGATGCCGAAGTAGTCGCCGCGCTCACGGGCTTCGCGCTGCCTGAGCCGCAGCGCCTCGTAGTCGGCGTTCTTCAGCAGCATGTCCATCACACGCCGGTAGTCACCCGAGTCGTAGATGCCGCCGGTCGGGGTGGCGTAGGGGAAGGCGTCGGACGGGACGAAGTTGCGCTGCCGCAGCTCGGCCGGGTCCAGGCCGCAGACGCCGGCGATCTTGTCCATCAGCCGTTCGAGACCGAAGTAAAGCTGCTGGCCGCCGAAACCGCGGTTCAGTCCGGTCGGTGTCTTGTTGGTGACCACGGCGCGGGAACGGATCTGGACCGCGTCGATCGTGTACGCGCCGGTGATGTTGCCGAAGCAGCGGTACAGCGTGCTGGGTTCGGGCGGACGCAGGTACGCACCGACGTTGTCCGCCAGGTCCGCGCGGAGCGCCTGCACCTTGCCGTCGGCGGAGACCGCTGCCTCGAACCACATGACGCGGTCGGACCCGGCCGAGCTGGCCAGCAGGTGCTCGATACGGTCCTCGGTCCAGCGCACCGGGCGCCCGGCGTACTTGGACGCCAGCGCCATCAGCGCCACGTAGGGGTAGATGCCGGCCTTGATACCGAAGCTGCCGCCGTTGTCGGCCGGGATCATCAGCCGCACGCGGGAAGCGGGTACACCCAGGGCTCCCGCCAGCACCGGGACCATGGAGAACGGGCCATGGAAGTTCGCCCAGGCCTGAACGGCAGGGCCGTCGACCTCGTCTTGCCACTCGGCGACGACCGCGTAGCACTCCATCGGCGTCGAGGAGTAGCGCGGGAAGTAGTACTTGCCCTTAACGACGTGGTCGGCTTCGGCGAACGTCCGATCCACTTCGCCGAATTCGAATGTCCGATCCGTAGCCACGTTGCCGTCGGCGTCGTCGTGCAGCCGTGGCGCGTCGGGCAGCAACGCCTCCTCCAGGTCGACCACCGGCCGCAGCGGCTCGTAGTCGATCTCCACGAGCTCGGCGGCGTCCTCCGCGAGGTAGCGGTCGGCCGCCACCACGACGGCGACCGGCTCGCCGACGAACCGCACCTTGTCCGTGCCCGTCGGGTAGTACGGCATCGGGGTCTTGAGGGAGAGTGGGAACGGCCGCAGGGTCGCGGTGACTTCCTCGGGGCCGATCACGGCGGCGACGCCCGGGTGCCGGCGCGCCCGCTCGAGATTGACGCCGCGGATGCGGGCGTGCGGATGCGGGCTGCGCACCACTGCGGCAGTGAGGGTGCCGGGCAGCGGGTCGATGTCGTCGAGGAAGCGGCCCCTGCCGGTGAGCAGCGCGGGGTCCTCGATGCGGGCGGTCGGGCGGGCAGGCCGCGCAGGCCGTTCAAACGTCGTGGTCATGTGTGTCACCTGTCTGCTGCTGCGTCGCTGTCGGCCAGCGGGCGGTAGTCGCCGGAGCTCAGCTGGCGGCGGAGGATCTTGCCCGACCCCGACTTCGGGATCTCGTCGACGGCGATGAGCCGTTTCGGGCGCTTGAGGGACGGCAGCCCGGAGCTCTCTCGTACGTAGGAGCCCAGCGCCGCTACCGCGTGGTCCGGGGCCATTCCGCTGTCGGGTACGAAGAACGCGGTGGCGGCCTGGCCCCAGCGGTCGTCGGAGAGGCCGACGACGACGACCTCACTGACCGCGGGGCAGCGGATCAGCTTGTCCTCGATCTCGTCGGGGTAGATGTTCTCGCCACCGGAGTTGATCATCTCGTCGACGCGTCCGGACACCCACAGGTCGCCGTCCTCGTCGGCGACGGCGAGGTCTCCGGGGAAGTACCAGCCGTCACGGATGGACTTGGCGTTCGCGTCGGGGCGCCGCCAGTAGCCGGCGAACGCCTCCGGGCTGCGCATCGAGACGGCGACCTGCCCCTGCTCCCCCGAGCCCACGAGGGCGTCGGGGCTCGCGCCCGGGGCCGGTTCGACGAGTCGGACCTTCGAGAAGACGCCGGCTCGTCCGGCACAGCCGGGCTTGGCGACGACGTCGGGCCCGATCGTGAACGTGTAGATCTCCGTGCTGCCGAAGTGGTTCACGAATGACGCCGGCTGCAGCGTCTCGGTCAGTTGCCCCGCGAGGGCCGGCGTCATGGACGAGCCGGCGTAGGCGAGTTTCCGTACGGACCTCGCCTCCGCCAGGCGTCCGGTGCGCAGCAGAGACCAGTAGATCGTCGGTACGAGGTACAGGGAGCTGATCTGCTGCTCGGTGATGAGGGCGAGTGTCTCGTCGGCGTCGAACTTCATCTGGGGGACCCATGTGCCGGAGCCGACGATGGTGGCGACGAGTGTGCGCAGCCCCATGGTGTGGAAAAGCGGCATCACACCGAGGGTCGCGTCGAAGGTCGATTGCCCGCTCTGGAGGAGATGAGCGACGGCGGCGTGGTGCTCGGCGCTGTGCGTGCGCGGCACACCCTTGGGCTTCCCCGTCGTGCCCGACGTGTAGAGCATGACGCTGATGTCCTGTTCGGACACCCGGACGTCGACGGGGCCGTCCGGCTGGGTGAGCGCCAGCCGCTCGATCGTCGGCTCGGCCGGGTCTCCGGATTGAATCCGCCCGTGCGAGTCCATCCCGCTCAGCGCCTCCGTCGCGACAGCGGAGGTCGTGGCGTCGGTGATCACCAGCGTCGGCTCGGCGTCGGATACGCAGTACGCGAGCTCCGAGGCGCCGAAGCGGAAGGACAACGGCACCGACACGGCGCCGATCTTCTGTGCAGCCAGGTGCAGGCTGGCCAGCGGCTCCCCGCCGGCCATCGAGAGCACCACACGCTCGCGCGGGCGGACACCGAGATCGGCCAGTGCGCGTGCCAGCCGGTTGGTGTGGGCGTCCCACTCCCGGTAGGTCATCGGGGCCCTGCCACCGACGGCCCTGCGCTGCGGATAGCGCTCGGCTGTCCAGCGCAGAACCGTGCCCAGATCCATGGCCATCCCTCTCCATCCCAAGCGCGGTGGACCAGCGCCCTCAACGATATCTCACATACCGTGCGAACACGATCGTCTGAATCAGACTGTTAAATCTATACGGTATGCTTCGGAGCATGTCAACGGTCCGGCTCTCCACGACGTCGTATGTAGTGCTCGGGATGATCGCGATGCGCGGGGCGTCCACGTCCTACGACCTCAAGCGCGCGATCAGCCGTTCCGTGGGCTATTTCTGGAACTTTCCGCACGCCCAGCTGTATTCGGAGCCCAAGCGCCTCGAGGAGGCCGGCCTGCTGGAGATGCACCAGGAGGACACGGGCCGACGGCGCAAGACGTACTTGATCACCGAGGAGGGCGAGGCGGCGATGCGGCGCTGGCTTGCCGAGCCGGTCATGGAGCACTTCGAGATCCGGGACGTCGCCGAGATCAAGCTCTTCTTCAACGAGCTGGCCGGGCCGGAGAATGTGGGGCGGCTCGCGCGGGAGCAGGTCGAGCAGCACGAGCGGCGGATCGCGGAGTACGAGGAGATGCAGACGCGCTACGGCCGGATCGACGAGGTAGCCGGTCGCATGGTCACCCTCGAACTCGGCCTGGGTTTGGAGTACGCGGCACTCGAGTTCTGGCAGAAGGTGTGCGCGCGGGCGGACAGCGGCGAGTTCTCCCGCGACCGCCGGAAGGAATGAGTCGAGAGCGGAAGGAGAGGGCCGCGTGCGCCGGCAGCATCCTGCGGCGG
>NZ_JBOHCV010000294.1:0-8900 GCF_050698815.1 Streptomyces sp. | reverse complement strand
CAGGCGGTCGCTCGGGTCGGCCTCCGCCGGGACGGTGAACGGCGGCCCGAACAGCGGTGCCCGAGCCGCGGGCCCGGGCACCAACTGCCGTGCCGTGCGCATCAGTGCGGTGGCGAGCGCCGCCGGTACGGGCCGGGGCAGCCCCGACGCCCGCGCTATGTCCCAGCCGTGCACCGCGATCTCCAGGGCGCCGGTACGGGCGATGGCCGCGGCCGTCAACGGCAGGTCGGCGATGGCGATGAGGCGGTGGTCCGTGCTGCCGGCGGCCGCCCAGGCGCCCAGCAGTCGCGCCGCCCCGGACCGGAAGGCGGCCGCCGGATCGGTGTCCCGCTCCGGCGGTAAAGGCGCCCCGGGCGGTCCCGACGGCCCGGGCCACACCCGCCCCTCCTCGATCCCCTCGTGCAGTGCCGCGAGCGAGTCGTTGGCGTGCCACAGCAGCGCCCGCAGGTCCCAGTCCCGGCACGGAGTCGGGCGGGACAGCGACTCCGCGGTGAGGGGCCGTACGGCGCACAGCGCGTACCCCAGGGCACGCTCCAGCAACGCCGTACCGGTGTCCGGCGTGCCGTTGTCCCCTCCGTGTCCCATCTCGCCCTGCCCCCGGCCCCGTTCAGTCCTGCTCGGCCGGCATCTCGATGAACTGGACGTAGTTGCCGTCCGGGTCCGCGACCGTGGAGAACCAGGCGCCGAAGTCCGTCTTCTCGACCGGCCGCACCCACCGCACGCCGAGCGAGTCGAGGTGCGCTTCGGCCACCCGGATGTCGCGTACCCCGAAGTTGACGAGGCTGCGGCCGGGCTCCACCGTCTTGTCCGCGATGTCGTCGCGGTGGTCGAAGCCCACGTAGGTGCCGTCCGCGATGACGAGCATGTGTTCCGCCCAGCGGGCGCCCAGTGGTTCCAGCGCCGCCCGGTACCAGGCGACGAGCCGGTCCCGGTCGGTGCTGCTGAGCAGGATGCCGCAGGTGTTCAGAGTCGACTGTGCTGCCATGGTCGTTCTCCCCGGTGACATGGTGGTTCCCTTGCTGTCACCCGTACTGACCAAGGCCGCGCCGGAAACTCATCGACGTCGCGCGGCGGCTGTCAGTCCGATCCTGTTCACCGCCCACAGCGCGATGCCGAGCAGCACGAGGATGCCCGCGCGCACGTAGACGCTGGTCTCGCGGTCGGCCAGCGGGCTGGCCAGAATCAGGGCGGTGACCGCACCGAGCACGGGGAGCACGGTGGGAGTGCGGAAGTGGTGGTGGTCCACCCGGTCCTTGCGGAGCACCAGTACCGCGACGTTGACCACCGCGAACACGCACAGCAGGAGGAACGAGGTGGTGTCGCCCAGCCCTTCGATCTCGCCCGTCGACACGAGCGCGACGGCGATCAGCGAGACGAAGACGATGCCGAACACGGGCGTACGCCGGGTGGGCAGCACCCGCCCCATGAAGGTGGGCAGGATGCGCTCGTTCGCCATGCCGTAGCAAAGCCGCGAGGCCATCATGATGTTGATCAGCGCGGAATTGCTGACCGCGAACAGGGCGATGACCGCGAAGAGTTCGGGCGGGAAGGCCACGCCGCCCGCCTTGACCACCTCCAGCAGCGGACCGCTGGACCCCTCCAGCTTCTTGAAGTCGACCAGCAAGGAGGAGACCAGCGCGACCAGCACGTAGATCGTGCCGGTCACGCACACGCCGATGAACAGGGCGCGGGGGAAGGTACGGGCGGGCTGCACCGTCTCCTCCGCCATGTTGACCGAGTCCTCGAAGCCGACGAAGGCGAAGAAGCCCAGCGCCGTCGCCCCCAGCACGCCCGTCAGCAGGGCGTATCCGGTGCCGCCGTCCGCCGTCTGGATGTCGCCGAGCCGGCTCGGCTCGCCCTCGCCCGACAGCACCGCGAACACGCCGATGGAGATGATGATCAGCAGGCCGGCCAACTCGATGAGGGTCAGCACGACGTTCGTCTTCACCGACTCCGAGACGCCGCGCAGATTGAGCGCGGCGAGCGCGAGGATGAAGAGGATCGCGACGAGGGTGGGCGGCACGTCCACGAGTTCGCTCAGGTAGTCACCCGCGAAGGCGCGGGCCGCAGCACTCGCCGACGACAGCCCCGAGCACATCACCATGAAGGCGACGATGAAGGTGAGGAACGGGATCTTGAAGGCGCGCTGGGTGTAGAGCGCGGCACCGGCGGCCCGCGGGTACTTGCCGACGAGCTCCGCGTACGAGGCGGCCGTCAGCAGCGCCACCACGAACCCGATCACGAACGGCAGCCACAGCGCGCCGCCCACCTTGCCCGCGACACTGCCCGTGGTGGCGTAGATGCCGGTGCCGAGGATGTCGCCGATGATGAAGAGGATGAGCAGTCTGGGGCCGATGGCGCGCTTGAGGGGCGTGCTGTCCACGTGGCCCGGGTCCGCTGGTGTGTCCGATGACGCGTCGTGTGAGTCCGGCATGCGCAGTAGCTTCCCCGCACAGTGATCGTTAGCGCAACCGATGAATTCCTGTCAGCCGGGTGGTCCAGCTTGCACCGGTTCGCGCCTGCCTGCCGGTCCGTCACGTCACGTACCGCTGCGACCGCTGCGACCGCTGCGACCGCTGCGGCCGCTGCGACCGCTGCGATGAAGGAGAGCCGCCATGCCGACCACACCCGACAGGGAACCGGTGACCACGCTGGACCCCCGCTACAGCAGTCCGGACGCCGCGCCCACGGACTGGGCCGCCGCCCGCGAGCGGCTGGCCGGGGCCGGGATCTACTGGCTGACCACCGTACGGGCCGACGGCCGGCCGCACGTCACGCCGCTGCTCGCCGTGTGGGCCGAGGGGGCGCTCCACTTCTGTACGGGCGCGGAGGAGCGCAAGTCCCGGAACCTGGCGGGCAATGCGCACTGCGTGCTCACCACGGGGAACGACGCCGTCGACGAAGGGCTCGACCTCGTCGTCGAGGGCGACGCGGTCCGGGTACGGGACGACGCGAAGCTGGGGCGGCTGGCGGAGGCGTGGGTGGCGAAGTACGGGGAGGGGTGGCGCTTCGAGGCCCGTGGCGGCGAGTTCCACCACAAGGGGGACGGCGGCGTGGCACAGGTTTACGAGGTCGCGCCGGTGACGGCCTTCGGATTCCGCAAGGGGGAGTACAGCCAGACGCGGTGGCGCTTCGGGGGTGGGGGCGCGTAGGGGTGCGTGTGGGCGTGCGCGGGTGAAGGGTCCGGTGCCGGCGAATGGTTGAGGATTGGACTGTTCCGGAGCAGGGTGGGCCCTCCGTCACCAGGAGAAGGGACACCAGCATGACGTCACAGCCCACGCCCCGGGCCACTCCGAGGACCGGCCCGCGTACCCTGCCGCCCTTCCGCGCCGATCACGTGGGGAGTCTGCTGCGGCCGCCCGCCCTGAAGCGGGTCCGGGAGGAGCGGGCAGCCGGGCGGATCGGTGCCGCCGAGCTTGCCGCCGCCGAGGACGAGGCGATACGCGACGTCGTCGCGATGCAGCGGGAGGCGGGGCTGCGGGGCGCGACGGACGGCGAGTTCCGGCGCGCGTCCTGGCACATGGACTTCATCTACGCGCTGGGTGGCATCAACAAGGTCGAGGACGAGAACCTGCGGATCACGTTCCACAACGCCTACGGCGACGTGGAGTTCGCGCCGCCGTCCGCCCACGTCGAGGGGCGGGTGGGGCTGGAGGGGACGATCTTCGGGGACGCGTTCCGCTTCTTGCGGGACACGGTGGGGGAGGGGGTGACGCCTAAGCTGACCATCCCGTCGCCGAGCATGGTCCACTACCGGGGCGGGCGCGCCGCGATCGACGAGGCCGTGTATCCGGAGATGGACGCGTTCTGGGCCGACCTCACCAGCGCGTACGCGGAGCAGGTGCGCGGCGTGCACGAACTGGGATGCCGTTACCTGCAGTTGGACGACACCAGCCTCGCCTACCTCAACGACCCCGAGCAGCGGCGGCACGTCGCCGGCATCGGCGGGGACCCCGAGCATCAGCACGAGACCTACATCGCCAACATCAACCGCGCGCTGGCCGGGCGGCCCGACGACCTGCGGGTGACGACGCACATGTGCCGGGGCAACTTCGCCTCGTCCTGGGTGGCTTCGGGCAGCTACGACTTCGTCGCCGAGGCGCTGTTCGGTGGGCTGGAGGTCGACGGCTTCTTCCTGGAGTACGACGACGAGCGGTCCGGGGGCTTCGAACCGCTGCGGTTCGTGCCGAAGGGGAAGCAGGTGGTGCTCGGGCTGGTCACCAGCAAGCACCCCGAGTTGGAGAGCAAGGACGCGCTGAAGCGGCGCATCGACGAGGCGGCGCGTTACGTGGACCTCGACCAGCTGTGCCTGTCGCCGCAGTGCGGCTTCTCCTCCACGCTGGAGGGGAACAACCTGACGATCGACGACCAGCTGGCAAAGCTGCGGCTCATCGTGGAGACGGCGGAAGAGGTGTGGGGGGCCGGCTGACCGGCGGGAGCGGGGCGGTCGCAGGGGTCTCGGGCGACCTCCGCGACCCGCCCCGCCACCCCGGGCTGAGCCCCGGCCGGCGTCAGTAGTCCACGCGGGCCGTGTCGTCCGCGCGGAGTACTGATTCCTGCTTGTAGAGGCGCCGGTATTCCCGGCGGATGTGCTGGATGTCCGTCTCGTGTGCGCCGGCCTCGGACGAGGGGATGAGCAGCGTCAGTTCGTAGGAACGTTCGCGCTCGATGCGTCCGTTCCGGTCCCGGTACTGGCCGCGTCCGTCCTGGACGGTCAGGCCGCGGGGGAAGTGCGGCGTGACGTGCTTGTCCAGGAAGGTGCGGAACTGCTTGTCCGTCACCGCCGGTCCGCCGTCGGGGTCGACCGTGCCGAAGAGGAGGCGGGTCTCGGTGTAGGTCTCCCCTTGTGCCGGGGGCGTGTCGAGGGCCGCGTAGGCGGTGGGGGCCGCGGCGGTGAGGGCCAGGACCGCCGCTGCGGCGGCGAGGTAGCGGTTCTTGATCTGCACGTTGATCTGCACGGTGTTCCCTTCGTCAGGTGACGAAGCGATCCTGCTGGGTCGGATGACGGGTTGGGCGTAATGACACGTTTTCACATGGTGCGCAGCGCGTCCCTGTGCGCTCCCCCGGACTCCGTGACGAGGTCGTCGAGGGGCTGGGGGGCGCGGACGGTCGTGAAGCGGATTCCGTCGTCCGTGAGCGTGTAGCCGTAGACGCCGGGGCGCGGAAGGGAGTTGTAGCCGAAGGGGTTGGAGAAGTAGTACGCGCCCGTGTCCAGGAGCGCCGCGTAGTCGCCCTCCGACAGGAGGGGGAGGGAGCGGTCGCGGGCCACCAGGTCGCCGGCGAAGCAGCAGGGGCCCGCGATGTCCTGGGCGACGGGGTCGCCGGTCTTGGGGTGGCCCTTGGAGTCGTAGGCGGCGACGCGCAGGGGCCAGGCGTCGGGGGTGAAGACCGTACGTACGGCGAGCTGCGCACCCGCATGGGTGACGGCGATGGGGCGGCCGCCCGCGGACTTGGCGTACTCGACGCGGGCGAGCACGGTGCCCGACTTGGCGAGCAGTGAGCGGCCGAACTCGGTCACGATGCCGTAGCGGCCGTCGAAGAGCCCGGGCACGGTGCGGGCCAGCAGGCGCGCGTACTCGGCGAAGGTCGGTGTCACGTCGTCGGAGGCGAAGTTGACCGGGAGGCCGCCGCCCAGGTCGAGGGTGTCGATCTGGTGGCGGCCGACCGCCGTGTTGATCTCTTCGGCGAGGTCGAAGGTCTCCTTGGCGCCCTCGGCCATCAGGTCCAGCGGCATGCCCTGCGAGCCGATGTGCGAGTGCAGCCGGGTGAGCCAGGGGCGGTCGCGGTAGGCCTGGACGACCCATTCCCGGGCTCCGGGGTCGAGGAGGGCGACGCCGAACTTGGAGGTGGCGGTCGCCGTGCTCATCGCGCCGATCGAGCCGCCGCCGACCTGCGGGTTGATGCGGAGGCCGAGGGGGGCGGAGGGGGGTGCGCCGGGGGTGATCAGGGCGTCGAGGCGGGAGAGTTCCTGAGGGTTGTCGGCGTTGAGCGCGATGCCGAGGTCGAGGGCCTCGCGCAGTTCGGTGACGGTCTTGGCGGGGGAGTCCAGGACGGTCTGGCCGGCCGGTACGCCGGCGGCGCGGGCCAGGGCCAGTTCGCCGGGGCTGGCGACCTCGCAGCCGATGCCCTCGTCGGCCAGCAGCCGGAGTACGGGGACGAGGGAGGCGGCCTTGACGGCGAAGGTGTGCTGGACGGACTGGCCGGGGGCGGCCACCTCGGCGAACGCGGCGTGCAGGGCCGTCGCCGTCTCCCGTACGTGACGGACGTCGAGCAGCGCGGCGAGCGGCTGCCGGTCGTCGGTGACCAGGCCCTGGTCGACGGCTGCGCGGACGGCGAGGTCGCGGCGGGTGGTGTGCATGGAACAAGCCAAACACGACCGGACCGGTGCGGACCATTCGTTGCGGGGAGTCTGCGTTGCAGAGCGTCAGCAGAGGGCCGGCATGGTGTTGACTAGATCTATTCACTCCGTAGAGTGGGTGAATAATCAGGCCCGGAGGTGGGAGGCAGACATGTCAGGACCGCGAACCGTGCGGGCGCCGCGCGGCAGCGAGCTGAGTGCCCGGGGATGGCAGCAGGAAGCCGCCCTGCGGATGCTGCAGAACAACCTCGACCCCGAAGTCGCCGAGCACCCCGACAAGCTGGTCGTGTACGGGGGCACGGGCAAGGCGGCCCGGGACTGGCAGTCCTTCGACGCGATGGTGCGGACGCTGCGCGGCCTGGGGGACGACGAGACGATGCTCGTGCAGTCCGGTCGTCCCGTGGGCGTCATGCGGACGCACGAATGGGCGCCGCGGGTGCTGCTGGCCAACTCCAACCTGGTGGGGGACTGGGCCAATTGGGAGGAGTTCCGGCGGCTGGACGCCCTCGGACTCACCATGTACGGGCAGATGACGGCCGGTTCGTGGATCTACATCGGCACGCAGGGGATTCTGCAGGGGACTTACGAGACGTTCAGCGCTGTCGCGAGCAAGCGGTACGGGGGTTCGCTTGCCGGGACGGTCACGCTGACCGCCGGGCTCGGGGGGATGGGCGGCGCGCAGCCGCTGGCCGTGACGATGAACGGTGGCGTCGTGCTGTGTGTCGAGTGCGATCCCTCGCGGATCGAGCGGCGCATCGAGCACGGGTATCTGGACGTACGGGCGGATTCGCTGGAGCATGCGCTGCGGCTGGTCACGGAGGCCCGCGACGCGCGGCGGCCGCTGTCGGTGGGTGTGCTCGGCAATGCGGCGGAGGTGGTGCCGCGGTTGCTGGAGATGGGCGCGCCGATCGACATCGTGACCGACCAGACCAGTGCCCATGACCCGCTGGCGTATCTGCCGGTGGGTGTTCCGTTCGAGGAGATGGCGTCGTACGCCGCGGAGAAGCCCGCCGACTTCACCCTGCGGGCGCGGGAGTCGATGGCCCGGCACGTGGAGGCCATGGTCGGCTTCATGGACGCGGGCGCCGAGGTCTTCGACTACGGCAACTCCATCCGTGGCGAGGCCCAGGCGCACGGGTATGAGCGGGCCTTCGACTTTCCCGGGTTCGTGCCCGCCTACATCAGGCCGCTCTTCTGCGAGGGGAAGGGGCCGTTCCGGTGGGCGGCGCTGTCCGGGGACCCGAAGGACATCGCCGCCACGGACCGGGCGCTGCTCGAGCTGTTCCCCGAGAACGAGTCGCTGGCGCGCTGGCTCAAACTGGCTGGCGAGCGGGTGCACTTCCAGGGGCTTCCCGCGCGGATCTGCTGGCTCGGCTACGGGGAGCGGGACCGGGCCGGCGAGCGGTTCAACGACATGGTGGCGAGCGGCGAGCTGTCGGCGCCGGTGGTGCTGGGGCGTGACCACCTGGACTGCGGCTCGGTGGCCTCGCCGTACCGCGAGACCGAGGCGATGCGTGACGGTTCCGATGCGATCGCCGACTGGCCGCTGCTGAACGCCATGGTCAACGCCTCGTCCGGGGCGACCTGGGTGTCCATTCACCACGGGGGCGGCGTCGGCATGGGGCGGTCGCTGCACGCCGGGCAGGTGACGGTCGCGGACGGTACCGCGCTGGCCGGGGAGAAGCTGCGCCGGGTGCTGACCAACGACCCCGGGATGGGCGTCGTGCGGCACGTCGACGCCGGGTACGAGCGGGCCGAGGAGGTCGCCGCCGAGCGGGGTGTGCGGGTGCCGATGCGGGAAGGCGGCGCGGAGGCGTGAGCGCGGCTTCGTTCCAGCAGATGTGGCGCGACCTCGCCGGTATCGGGCGGGACGGCGGGGGCGGCTATCGCCGCTACGCCTGGACCGCCGCGGACAGTGACTGCCGTGCCTGGTTCCGGGCTCAGGCGGAGGCCCGCGGGCTCTCCTACGAGGTGGATCGCAACGGCAATCAGTGGGCCTGGTCGGGGGCCGGCGGTGCGGCGGACGTCGGGGCCGGCGAGGCGGTCGTCACCGGTTCGCACCTGGACTCGGTGCCGGACGGCGGCGCCTTCGACGGGCCGCTCGGGGTCGTCAGCGCCTTCGCGGCCGTCGACCGGCTGCGCGCCGACGGCCACCGGCCGGACCGGCCGATCGGCATCGTCAGCTTCGTCGACGAGGAGGGCGCCAGGTTCGGTGTCGCCTGCGCCGGCTCCCGGCTGCTCACCGGCAGTCTCGACCCCGACAAGGCACGCGACCTGAGCGACACCGAGAGCACGACGATGGCGGACGCCATGGAGGCTGCTGGCCACGACCCGCGGCACCTCGGCCGCGACGACGACACCCTCGCCCGCATCGGCACCTACGTCGAGTTGCACGTCGAGCAAGGACGCGCCCTGGTCGACGGGACCGCCGCGGTCGGTGTCGCGCACGGCATCTGGCCCCACGGCCGGTGGCGGCTCGACCTCCCCGGCGAGGCCAACCACGCCGGCACCACCCGGCTGGCCGACCGGGACGACCCCACCC
>NZ_JBOHCV010000293.1:0-2804 GCF_050698815.1 Streptomyces sp. | reverse complement strand
TCCTCGGACTAGGCGCGCCCCGGGGCGCGCCGCGCGCGCTCCCCGCCCCCGCAGGGGTGGTTCGCGTGGGCCGTAAGGGGTACGCACGCCCGGTGAGTTCGTGACGGAAGTGGTCGCGCGAGCCCTCGCGCAGCGTCCCGGTACGGCGCGTCGCGGGATGCGGGGCCCGTACGCCACCTCTAGGGTTGCGGCAGACACAAGCCTGTGGGGCGTCAGCGCAGCGAGGCCGTCGCCGCCGCTCGTGTGACTCCGCAGCTGTCAGCAGGTGCAGGATTCGCTTTCCCGCCGCAGGTAGGGGCAGGATGCTTCCCATAGGACGACGTCCTGGGGGATGCCCCAAGGGGGCGGGAAGTGTCTGAAAGCAGACCCGGGTCCGGGGACTGTCCGAGGGCCCTGGCAGCATCGGCTTCGATCTCACGCCTCATCGGCAAGAAGAACACGGGAGTAACGAGTTATGAACCGCAGTGAGCTGGTGGCCGCTCTGTCCGAGCGTGCCGAGGTGACCCGTAAGGACGCCGACGCCGTCCTGGCCGCGCTCGCCGAGACCATCGGCGAGGTCGTCTCCAAGGGCGACGAGAAGGTCACCATTCCCGGTTTCCTCACCTTCGAGCGCACGCACCGTGCGGCGCGCACCGCGCGCAACCCGCAGACCGGCGACCCGATCCAGATTCCGGCCGGATACAGCGTCAAGGTTTCGGCCGGCTCCAAGCTCAAGGAAGCCGCCAAGGGCAAGTAGGCCCAGCGGGCCGTAGCGGCTGCCAGTCGCTGCGAGCCCGTGCCACGCGTCACAAGGGGCGGTCATCCGGAAGCCGGGTGACCGCCCCTTGGCGCGCGTCCGTACGGGCGCTGGGCGCGCTGTGAGCGCTACGGGCGCCGTGAGCGCTACGGGCGTTCGACCTTGGCGCCGAGTTCGGCCAGCTTGCCCATGAAGTTCTCGTAGCCGCGGTTGATCAGGTCGATGCCGTGCACGCGGGAGGTGCCCTGGGCGGCGAGGGCCGCGATCAGGTAGGAGAAGCCGCCGCGCAGGTCCGGGATGACCAGATCCGAGCCCTGCAGCTTCGTCGGCCCGGAGACCACCGCGGAGTGCAGGAAGTTGCGCTGCCCGAAGCGGCAGGCCGAGCCGCCCAGGCATTCGCGGTAGAGCTGGATGTGGGCGCCCATCTGGTTCAGCGCGGAGGTGAAGCCGAGCCGGGACTCGTACACCGTCTCGTGTACGATCGACAGGCCCGCCGCCTGGGTGAGGGCGACCACCAGCGGCTGCTGCCAGTCGGTCTGGAAACCGGGGTGCACGTCCGTCTCCAGCGCGATGGACTTCAGCGGGCCGCCGGGGTGCCAGAAGTGGATGCCCTCGTCGAGGATCTCGAAGGCGCCGCCGACCTTGCGGAAGGTGTTCAGGAACGTCATCATCTCGCGCTGGCTGGCGCCGTGCACGAAGACGCTGCCCTCGGTCGCCAGCGCCGCGCTCGCCCAGGAGGCGGCCTCCAGGCGGTCGGGCAGGGCGCGGTGGTTGTAGCCGCCCAGCTTGTCGACCCCGGTGATCCGGATCGTACGGTCGGTGTCCATCGAGATGATCGCGCCCATCTTCTGCAGCACGCAGATGAGGTCCTCGATCTCGGGCTCGACGGCGGCGTTGCTCAGCTCGGTGGAGCCCTCCGCGAGGACCGCGGTGAGCAGCACCTGCTCGGTGGAGCCGACGGACGGGTAGGGCAGCCGGATCTTGGTGCCGCGCAGCCGCTGCGGGGCCTCCAGGTACTGGCCGTCGGCCCGCTTCTCGATCGTCGCGCCGAACTGCCGCAGCACGTCGAAGTGGAAGTCGACGGGTCGGCCGCCGATGTCGCAGCCGCCCAGGCCCGGGATGAAGGCGTGCCCGAGGCGGTGCAGCAGCGGGCCGCAGAAGAGGATCGGGATGCGGGAGGAACCCGCGTGCGCGTCGATGTCGGCGACGTTGGCGCTCTCGACGTGCGAGGGGTCCAGGACCAGCTCGCCGGGCTCGTCGCCCTTGCCGACGGTCGTGCCGTGAAGTTCGAGCAGCCCGCGCACGACGCGGACGTCGCGGATGTCGGGCACGTTGCGCAGCCGGCTCGGCTCGCTGCCGAGCAGCGCGGCGACCATGGCCTTCGGTACGAGGTTCTTCGCGCCGCGGACACGGATCTCGCCCTCGAGCGGGGTGCCGCCGTGGACAAGCAGGATGTCGTCGGTCATGGATCTCCGCGTTCCTGAGGACGTATGGGGGTGGGACGGACTTCGGGGAAAAGCTCATCGTAGTGGCCCCCAGCCTCCGGCACCTAAGCCGGCGAGGGAGGGCAGCGCGTCCTGGCGGCTACCGGCGCGTTCCGTGAGCAGGGGGTTCCGTTCGGTGACGGAATCGGCGGCGAAGGACGGGCGGCCGCGGAAGCCGGACGGCGGCCGCGTGCGCCGGTCGTGAGCGGGGAATGCGCCGGGTGTGCGGCGGTCGATCTGGCGGTTGACCCCCGCGGACGGCGCTGGTGGGGGATCATTGCCGCATGACCGAGGTGTCCTCGCTCACCGGGCGGCTGCTCGTCGCCACTCCGGTGCTGGCCGACCCGAACTTCGACCGCGCCGTGGTGCTGCTCCTGGACCACGACGCGGAGGGGTCGCTCGGCGTGGTGCTCAACCGTCCGACGCCCGTCGACGTCGGCGACATCCTCGAGCCCTGGGCGGCCCTGGCGGGCGAGCCAGGCGTCGTCTTCCAGGGCGGGCCCGTCTCGCTGGACGCGGCGCTCGGGGTGGCGGTGGTGCCGACGCGGAACAGGGCTGCCGACGGGGCCGGGACAGGGGCCGGC
>NZ_JBOHCV010000292.1:0-2262 GCF_050698815.1 Streptomyces sp. | reverse complement strand
GGCCCGTGACCCGCAGTCCGCTACGCCGCCGAACGACATCAACATGTGGTTCCGCAAGCCGAGATCGATGATGACCGGCACGTTCACCGCCGCGGCGGCTGCGGCGGACTGGCTGGAGGAGGAGCTGACGGAGTCGCCACCGCCGACCAGTGCCGTCTCCGTCAAGGCTGCACATGCGGTCGGCGCGTGATGCCCTCGACCGTGGGGCCGACGCCTACGCGGGCTACTACACGACGCACGGCCGGTTTCTCGTACGGGCGCTCCTCGCCTGTCCCCGCGAAGGGGAGCGCTGCCCGTCGCCTCCGAAGTAGGCGGCCCTCCCGTGCTCGGTGGCGAAGGCGGCCTTGCGTCGCTTGGCCAGCTGTCGGCGTTCGCGCTGGTAGTTCGCCTCCAGCAGCAGCCCCTGGTCCTGCAGCAGCCGCAGCACCGAGGCCTGCGAGACGGGCTGGCCCTCATACCGGCACATCGCCCAGACCTTGCGGTGCCCCCAGTCCGGATGCGCCAGCGCATGCCGTCGAGCGGCCTCAGCCACCCGCTCCCTGGCCGGACGCGGCCAAGGACCCTTGACGTCCTCACCGCCGTGCGGTGGTGCACCTGGCGGCGCCGCCAGGTTCGGACACCTTCGCCCGGCGAGCGGCCTGGGCGACGGTGACCTCATCGGCCAGGATCGACAACACGATCCGGACCTTCTCCTCCGCCGGTAGCACCGGTGGTTTCGGCATGAACGATCAGACTCATCACGTGATCAGACCGCAAGTAACCGGCTCTGCCACAAAGTCTGACGCGTGACAGAACCTCTCAACACCCCTTGCATGACCTGCGAGAACGCTAACTACCCGGTCTTGGGGGAACTTCACAGCCTCAGAACTCGTTCCGAGGCTGTTCCGGACCGGGCCTGTGGTCGCCCATCGTCTGCTGCCTGACGCGAAGTACCTCCCGTGTGGTCCCCACCAGGAAGCCCGTCGCAAGCAGTCCGACTACCAGCGCGCCGGTTCGGATGCCGTCGGCCTCACGCCCGTCGAGATATTCCACATGGCGGACCTGTGTGGGCTGCGCCGGGTCGTACACGATCTGGATCCGCCGCCCCGTTTTCGCATCGAGTGCTGAGCTGTCGCCGACGTCGACATCCGCGAGTACTGGCCCGGACGGTGTGGGGATGCGTACGGTCACCGCGGTGGCCCACCCTTCCTGCGACTCACCGGCGACCCTTACCACCCTCGCGGCAGTCCTGTTGCCGCCCTCGCGCAGCTTCTCCAGGACCTGGTACTCCTCAGCGGCCTTCCATCCGAAGGTCCCGGCAGTGCAGGCGAAGAACACCAACCCCACGGTGGCCAGTCGCACCTCGCCCCAGCGCGGTGCGAGCAGCCACGAGTCCTCCTTACGTCGCAGCAGCCCGGCCAGCATGCGGGCTGGTGAAGGAATCCGGTCGGGAGAAGGGAGCCACCCCAGCCCGCGGCCTACCAGGTAACAGACCCCGGCCACCCCAGCCAGCATCACCACCCAGCCCAGGAGCACATACAGCGAGATATCCAGCGCCATCCACCCTAAGAAGAGCACCGCACTCGCCAACGCTGTCCACCCGACGGTGAAGTCCGTGGAGTCCCCGTCCCCGCTTAGCTTGGATCCCGGCCCGTCCATACCACCCCCATACGCCCGCTACCGCGTCAGACCCTCCGGCAGCCGTGCAGGTTGCACAAAGGTCCGCGCAGACTCTCGGGTTCAAGGAGCCGTCGCAGCACTTCCTTCTGTGTCGATCTGTCAATGAAACCGTGTATCTATGGGTTTGGTTGGTTACTGGCGGGCAGTTGACGTGGGGTTGGATGGGTGGTGGGGAGGTGAGGTGCGTAGGTGCCCGTGAGGTCCGCACCGATCAGAACACCCCCGCCGCCCCCGCCGCGGGTCGCACCGCCTATCGATCCGATGCGGGCCGGCCCAGTTCGTCCGCGGAGGCGAGATTGGCCAGGCGCACCTCGCCGCGAGCGATGTCGCGGCCCTCGTCGTCGGTGACGGTGACGAGCCAGAGTTGCTGGGTGCGGCCGCGGTGGATGGGGGTCGCGGTCGCGGTGACGGTGCCCGCGCGCAGCGCCCGCAGGAAGTTCGTGTGGTTCGAGACGCCCACGACGTTGCCCCGGTCCCCGAACCACACGGCGGCTCCGACGCTCGCGGCGGTCTCCACGAGCGAGCAGTAGACACCCCCGTGGACGATGCCGTACGGCTGGAGGAGCTCGGGTGTGATCTCGCAGGTCACCACGGTTCGGTCGG
>NZ_JBOHCV010000291.1:0-4853 GCF_050698815.1 Streptomyces sp. | reverse complement strand
CTCCCGCACCGGTGACGACCACCCCGCTGTCGCGCAAAGACTCCATCCCGCACTTCCCCTTCGCTGTTCCGCGTCGGCTCTCCCCGCTGCGGCAGACTAACCAGTCGGTATGTGATGGGGGAAGAGCCGGACGACGGCCTGTCCGTGACGGGGCGCGGCTCCACGGCTGTGACCAGCCCCTCCACCCTGACACCCGGACCGATGATGCCGTAGATCCGTTGCCGCGTACACGTATCGGGGAGGGCGGCACCGCCGCGTCGTCAGGCCTTCGCACCCATCTCGCGGCTTGGCCAACTGGAGGGCGGCGGCCCCGCGTTGGCGGTCGGCATGGACCTTTGCCAGGTCTTCACACCTGATGAGAAGTATGTGAGAAGTCATGAGGACCCCGTGAGAATTCCTTTCATTCACGCGTGCCCCGCGCCATACCGGGTAGTTCACCGAGCCCGGAAGGCGGGTTCGACCAACCCGGCCCGGACGACCTGAACGACCTGAACCAAGTGAGCTTCGCAACGGGGGGATCCGATTGTGCGGCGGCTACGTCACATCGCCGACGAGTCGGGTCCACTCCCGTCGGAGGTGGGATGATTGGCCGGTTTCAGAGCCCTCGCAGAGCAGGTTCGCGACCCGTACAGAGATCCGTCCCAGCGCCGTCAGGCGCTGCGCAAATGTCTGGAGCGCTTCGCACCCTACGGACACCGTGCCACCTGGCAGCACCTGTGTGCCCGCGCCGGTATCCGGCCGGACGACCGTGAGCCCGATCCGGAGCTGCTGGTCGCCGCCCTGGACGAGCTGGAGGAGGCCCGTTCGGTCTGGCTCGCCTACGAGTCGGAGGTGGCGTCCCGGCGCAGGGCGGAGAAACGCGACGGAATCAGACAGCCGGCGCCGCACGACGAATGGCACCGCCTGACCTGGGGTGGCCGGTCGTTGCTTCCATGTGACCCCGCCACGCCGCCCACGCCGCGGCTCGCGGACGTGCTGCGCCGCATGATCACCGCCATGGACGAGGACGTCGGGACAGACGTCATACGCCTCGCCACCCGTGGCTTCCGTTCCGGCCTGGGGGCGATGGCCGCTTCGCGGGGGTGACCCGCTGGGGCTCCAGGACCTCCGGAACCTCTCTCCCGCCCGGCCGGGCGTTGACAGGCGCGCCGGCCGCGCAGCATGCTGAGCAAGCGCTTAGCGATGCGGCTGGCGCGATATCCACTTGGGAGGTTGTACGGATGGCGGAGCCCCGGGTCTTCACCTCGACGGACGAACTGGCGGCGGCGGTCGGCGAGGAGCTGGGCGTCAGCGACTGGCTTGAGGTCGACCAGAAGCGGGTCGACCTGTTCGCGGACGCGACGGGCGACCACCAGTGGATCCACGTCGACCAGGCCCGGGCGAAGGACGGCCCCTTCGGGACGACCATCGCGCACGGCTATCTGACGCTCTCCCTGCTGCCGGCCCTCGTACCGCAGATCATGCGCGTGGAGGGGATGCGCATGGGCGTCAACTACGGCGTCAACAAGGTCCGGTTCCCCGCGCCGGTGCCGGTGGGGTCCCGGGTGCGGGCACGGGCGGAACTGGCGGAGGTCAGCGAGGCCGGCGGTGGTGTGCAGGTCGCCGCGAAGGTGACGGTGGAGGTTGAGGGCGGCGAGAAGCCCGTCTGCGTGGCGGAGACCCTCAGCCGCTACTTCTGGTGAGCTTCGACCCTGCGCAGACCATCCGCAGGACGAGGTCGGCGTAGAGCGTGCCGATCTCCTCCGGCGTCCTGCGGCCCGTGGGGCTGTACCAGCGGGCCACGTCGATGCACAGCGACATCACCGCGAGAGTCGTGCCGCGGATGTCGGCGACCTCGAACTCACCTGACGCGTCACCGCTCTCCAGCACTCCGCGCAGGATCTCCTCGCTGCGCCGCCGCAGCGCGACGATCTCCTCGTAGTGCCGCTCGCCGAGCGCCGCCAGTTCGTACTGCACGACACGTGCGGTGGTGTGGTGCTCGGCGTGCCAGCGCACGAAGGAGCGCACCGCGCGAGCCAGCCGGTCCGCGTCGCTGCCGCCGCTCCCCGCCGCCTCGGCCAGCACGCCGACGGAACGCTCGTGGCCGACCTTGCTGATCTGGAAGAGCAGTTCTTCCTTGGTCTTGTAGTGGATGTAGAGCGCTGCCGGACTCATGCCCGCCCGGCCCGCGATGTCGCGAGTGGTGGTGGCGTGGAAGCCGCGCTCGGCGAAGGCCTCCACCGCGCCCAGCAACAGCCGCCGGGCGGCGTCCGGGGAGACACCCTCGAAGGATTCGTCGGCCGTCACGTGACCGCCCTCCGAGGCCGGGGGCCCCGTCTGAGATGCCATCGTGTCCGCCTTCCCCTCGACCGGGCGAACACCATACAACGGCAACTGAGCACCTGCTTAGCCGCCGTCCCGGCGGAGCTTCGCGCCAGTGCCGTGACCGGCACTAGTTCTCGAAGACCACCAGGGCGCGGCCTCCGCGCCCCGCCAGCATCGCGTCGAAGGCCGCCGGGATGCCGTCCAGCGCTATCCGCTCGGTCACCAGGGCGCCCAGGTCCAGCCGCCCCTCCCGTACGTGCTCCCCCAGTACGGGCAGATCGCGGGCGGGGTCGCAGTTGCCGTAGACGCAGCCGGTGAGGGTGCGCGCGAAGTAGAAGATCTCCAGCGCGGAGAGCCGTACCTGCTGTTCCTTGCCGCCGACGCCGACGACGGTCGTACGGCCGCCGCGCCGGGTGGAGTTCCAGGCGGTCTGGATGGTCTCGCCCCGCCCCACGCACTCGATGGCGACATCCGCGCCGAAGCCGCCGGTCAGTGCGCGTATCTCCTTCGCGGTGGTCTCGGAGGCGATGAGAAAGTCGGTGGCGCCGGCCGCCCGCGCCAGCTCCTCCTTCGCCGGGGAGACATCGACCGCGATGACCGGCCCCGCGCCGGCGATCCGCGCCGACTGGAGCGTGGCCAGGCCGACGCCGCCGACGCCGAAGACCGCCACGGACTCGCCCGTACGGACGCGGGCGCTGTGGTGCACCGCGCCGTAGCCGGTCAGCACCGCGCAGCCCAGCAGCGCCGCGTCGGTCAGCGGCACTCCGGCGGGCAGCGGCAGCACCGCGTGCGCCGGCACCACGGTCTCCTCGGCGAAGGCGGCGGTGCTCAGACCGGGGTAGAGGTCCTCGCCCCCCTTGGTACGGGCGTAGGGGACCGTCGTACCGGCGCCGGCGTGCTGGCAGAGCCAGGGCTCGGAGAGCCGGCCGCAGAAATGGCACTCGCCGCACGAGGGCGCCCAGTTGAGTACGACGCGGTCGCCCGGCGCGGTCGTGGTGACGCCCTCGCCGACGGAGACGACGGTGCCCGCGCCCTCGTGACCGAGCACCGCGGGTACGGGCTGGCGCAGGGTGCCGTTGGAGAGGGAGAGGTCGGAGTGGCAGACGCCGGCGGCGGCGAGCCGGACCCGCACCTGCCCGGGGCCGGGCTGCGGCAGCTCGATCCCGGTGAGTTCGAGCGGTGCTCCGACGGCGGAGAGTACGGCGGCGCGGACCATGCGGCGGCTCCTGGACGTAGGAAGGGGTGGGTGGGGTGACCGGCTCGGAACGCTCAGAACTGCAGCGACTTGGTCTGCAGGTACTCCCCCAGTCCGTGCCTGCCCAGCTCCCTGCCGACCCCCGACTGCTTGTAACCGCCGAACGGGGCGAGGGGGTTGAAGCGCCCGCCGTTGATGTCGACCTGGCCGGTCTCCAGGCGGCGGGCGAAGGCGACCGCCTCCTCCTCGTCCTCGGACCAGACGGCGCCCGCGAGTCCGTAGACCGTGCCGTTGGCGATCCGGACGGCGTCCTCGGTGTCCTCGTACTTCAGGATCGACAGCACCGGCCCGAAGATCTCCTCCTGCGCGATGGTCATCTCCGGGGTGACACCGGCGAAGACGGTGGGCCGCACGTAGCAGCCCTCCTCCTGGCCCTCGGGCGCGTCCGGGCCGCCCGCCACCAGCGTGGCGCCCTCCTTGACGCCTTGCGCGATGTAGCCGGTGACGCGGTCGCGCTGCTTGGCGTTGACGACGGGGCCGAGCCGGGTGGTCTCGTCCCTCGGGTCGCCCGGCACGTACTTGGCGACGGCGGCCGCGGCGAGCCGCACAGCCTCGTCGTAGCGGTCCGCGTCGACGAGCATGCGGGTCCAGGCGCTGCACGTCTGGCCGGAGTTGGCCATCACGTTGGCGACGCCGACTTTGACGGCCTTCGTCAGATCCGCGCCCGGCAGGATGACGTTGGCGGACTTGCCGCCCAGTTCGAGCGCGACACGCTTGACCGCGCCGCCCGCGGCGGCGCCGATCCGCCGGCCGACGGCCGTGGAGCCGGTGAAGGAGACCAGGTCGACGCCCTCGTGTGCGGCCAGCGCCTGTCCGGCGACCGGGCCCAGCCCGGTGACGAGGTTGAACATCCCGGCGGGCAGGCCCGCTTCGTGCACGGCCTCGGCGAACAGCTGGGCGACCAGCGGGGTATCCTCGGCCGGTTTGAGCACCACCGTGCAGCCCGCGGCCAGCGCCGGGGCGACTTTGGCGACGATCTGGTGCAGCGGGTAGTTCCAGGGCGTGATCGCGCCGACGACGCCCACCGGCTCGTGGAAGACGCGGGAGTTGCCGACCTTCTCCTCGAAGGGGTACTCGGCCGCGAGCTCGGCGTACCCTGCGCAGACCGCGATGGGCACACTGGCGTGCACCGCCTTGGAGAAGGCGAGGGGGGCACCCAGTTCGGAGGTGACGGTCTCGGCGATCTGCTGCCTGCGCGCCTCCATCGCGTCGTGCAGCGCGCCGAGCCGGGCGGCGCGTTCGGCGGGCGGGGTGGTGGACCAGCCGGGCAGCGCCGCGCGGGCCGCCCCCACGG
>NZ_JBOHCV010000290.1:0-4353 GCF_050698815.1 Streptomyces sp. | reverse complement strand
TGCCCGGACCCCGGGCCGGACCGGCCCGCGGCGGCCGCCGGTTGTCCGGGCAGCTCCCTGGACCGCCACGCCGGCGGCGGGCCGAGCAGGTCCGGGTAGTGCGGTGCTTCCGAGGCCGGTCCGGTTGCCGGGCCTTCCTCCGGACCGGCAAGGAGACCGCCGTCGGCCTCCGCCCGGTAGAGCATGTCGAGGGCCCACTCCAGCAGTTCCGCGCGCAGCCGCAACTGCGGGTCCCCGGCCGGTACCACGTCCGGGTTGGGCGACCGGTTCTTGCAGGCCTCGGCCAGCCGCAGCTGCGCGTCGCGCAGGTCCGCGAGGGTGGGCAGCTGCTCCTGCCCGTCGGCGGTCGCCAGCCGGGCCGCCCGTACCCGCAATGCCGCGACCCGGGCGGCGGTGTGGCCCCTGGCCTCCTCCGGCACCTGGTCCAGGATGCCGATGGCTTCCGCCCGCGCGCCACGGGCGAGGGCGAGCCGGGCGAGTCCGAAGGCAGCGCTGCCGTGCGCGGGGTTGCGCAGCCATACGGCCTGGTACAGCTCCGCGGCGCTGGGGTGCCGGACCGCGGCGGTGGCGGGCAACCGCTCGGTGCAGTAGGCCACCGCCAGCTTGGGCGCGTATTCGCCGGGCATCGCGTTCATCACCGTGGTGAAGTGGCGTCGTGCCCGGTTGAGCTGGGCCAGCTCCCGGCGCTGGTCCCCGGCCGAGTGAGCGCTTTCCGACCGCGCCAGTGCGAGCAGACCGCTGTGCCAGGCGACCCGCCAGCACGACAGCGTGGCACCGGCGCCCAGTATCCGTACCCCTGCGGCCAGTTCGCGGTCCGCCGCCTCCAGCGGCTCCCGCCCGTCCAGGCTCAGCAGCCGCCGTACGTTGTGGAAACAGACCTCGGCGGAGGGCTGTTCCGGCAGCTGCCTGAGCACCTGGTCCGGGCTGTAGGAGGCCAGCCCGAAGATCTCCGCCCGCGGATCGTTCGGGTGGGGCAGCGGTACGGGCAGGCCGAGCGCGACCGTACCCGCCGACGGCACGGCCGGGTCCAGCGGCGGTGAGGCGGGTGGCTCGGTACGCGCGGGGGCCTTGCGGTCCAGCCAGTGCTCGATGGGCGGGATGCCGCCCAGATCGTGACCGAGCAGCGTGGGGGAGGGAAGGAAATAGCGGGACGGCTCGGGCCGGTCCCGGCTGCCCCGCAGCGCACGGATCTCCCGCAGCGCGCCGCGCAGTTGCCCGGCCATCTCCCGGGCGGAGGAGAAGCGGCGCTCGGCGACGGGATGTGTGGCCCGCTCCAGCACCCGCCGGAAGGAGGTGATGCCGAGCCCGGGCACGTCGCTGACGGCGTAGTCGGCGAGCTCTTCGAGGGTACGCCCGACGGTGTGCAGGTCGTGGGCGACCGTCGGGCGGGTCTCCCGCACCTCCGGCGCCGCGTACCGCTCGGTGACGACCAGGTCGGTCTCCCGGTCACCGGCGGAGCGGACCGCGCCCAGATCGATGATCTTGATCTGGTCGTGGAAGTGCATGACGTTCGACGGCTTCATGTCGACATAGACGAGCCCGTTGTCGTGCAGATGGGTGAGCGCGTCGAGGATCAAGTAGCCGTAGGTGACGACGTGTTCGATGTCGAGTGGGGTGCCCAGCGGGAGCTTGCCCTGGCGGGTGCGGGTGATGATGTCGTGCAGTGTGCTGCGGCCCACGTACTCCATCACGATGTAGTGGGTGGGCGGCTCGCTCCGCCTACCGTTTCCCGCCGCGGCGCCCGCGGTCTTCGCGTTGCCGGTGGGCTGGTGGCGCACGAAATCCAGGATCCGCACGATGCCGCGGTGGTTGAGGGCGATCAAATGGCGGCGTTCCTTCTCCGCCAGCCGGGCCAGGCGCTCGTTGTGCCGGTTGAGCAGCCCCTTGACGGCGACGTGATTGGGGCTGAGGTGTTTGTCGGCGGCGAGGTGCACCCAGCCCTGCCCGCCGTGCGCGATGAAGCCGCGCACCTCATACTGGTCGTGCAGCAACTCGCCCTGCCTGAGCGGCGATACGAAGGAGAAGGGCACCCCGCACTCGGGGCACCACCCCTCGTCCGGCACGGGCTCCTGCACCAGAGGAGGGGCTATCAGCGCCCGGCACGCCTCGTTGCCGCACACGCGTGCGTGGCGCGGGAGCCTGCCGTTGGGCTCGAGAAGTTCGGCCGGGTCGGCGGGCGGTTCCAGGGACGGAAGGGCCAGCGGCTCTGCGGCACCGGGCCCGTGATCGCCCGTGCCCCGCGGAATCGGCCGCGCCGTGCGGCTTCGCCCGCAGGTGTCGCAGTAACCGGTCGTCAGGACCTGGCCTGTGCAGCGGACGCCGGTGAAGCGCCGGTGGGGGCAGTCGCCGTGGGCCTTCATGCCTGTCCTCCCGGCTCGGTGTTCTCCGCGTCCGGTCCAGGCCCCGGTCGCCGGCGGGCGATATCCGCGTACAACTGGTCGACCAGTTGCCGCAGTCCCCGCAGCCGGCGGGCCGGGTCCGGCTCCATGCCCAGCCGCACGGGCCGGAGCGCCCGCTCCACGGCCACTTCCGGGACCCGGCTTGTGCCGGGGGCCGGCGGGCGGCGGCGGGCCTCGCGTTCGAGGCCGAGGAGTATGTCGATCAGCGCGGCCGCCGTCTCCCGCAGGGCCGGCGCCAGCAGCTCCCGCGCCGCATGGCTCCAGACGCTGCCGCTGTCGTGGTGACAGACGGCGAGCACCCGGCAGCCCATCTCGCGGAGCCGCACCAGGAGGCCGACGAGTTCGTGGGGTTCGGTGGCGACGTCGACACCGTGGACGGCGACGGTGAGGGAGAAGCCCGGTGCCTCGCCGCCGTCGTCCCGCGCGCTCCGCGCGCCTGGCGCGTCCTCTCCGCCGGCGGACCGGGGGGCCGCGTCCGGAAGGCCGGGTGGCGCACCCTGTCCGTCGGCGAGCCAGCCGCGCAGCCCGTCCTCGTACGAATCGGGCAGGCCGAGCCGCGTCAGCAACGCCCCCCGCACCTCCTGGGTGCTGCGCCCCGCGGCGTCCAGGGCGAGGTCCACGCCCTCCAGGGACTCCCGTACGGCTAAGTCACGGCGCTGGTCGCCACCCGTCGCCACCAGCAGGGCGGCCGGGCGCGGCAGCGTGCTCTCCTCGTCCAGCCACTCGCCCAGCTCGCGGGCGACCTTGGGGTCCGGAGTGAACGCAGGGCCGAGGTGGGGGTTTTGCGGGATGCTCAGCGAGGTGTCCCGTGCGGGCGCACCCGCGGCGTAGCGCCGAAGCCTGGGGATCAGCTTGACGATCTGGTCCGTCGGAATCATGTAGCCGTGCCGCTGCCGCTCTTCGGCGGGCAGCTTGGCCAGGTCGTGGTAGCGGCTCACCACCATGCCCAGGACGATGCTCTGCGGTGCGGAGCCGCGGTGTCCGTCCAGCCCGGCCGAGTCGATGACGGCCGCGCCGCTGAACCCGGGGCGGATCGCCTCGCTGGCGTCCGGCGGTTTGAGCTGGAGCAACGCCGCGCCGTGCGGGTTCCGGATCTCCGCCTCGACACTGGTGCCCGCGTCCTGACGCTCCGGATAGCCGCACATCCAGACCCTCCGGCCCCGGTAGGGGAGGGCGAGGCTCAGCGGAGCGGCGTGCGCTTCCGGGCGCGGCGGGTCGAGTTCGAGCAGTGCGACGTCGCCGCCCGGCCACCGTCCGTTGGGGCCGCTGGTCGCGGGGTGCCAGCCGTCCTCCACCACGGTCGCGGTGGTGGAGGGGATGGCGTCGGTCTCGGGAAACTCCACGATCAGCCGGGCGTTCCGGTCCGGCAGCACGTGCGCGCAGGTCAGCACCAGCTGATCCGGCAGCAGGATGCCGGCTCCCAGGACCTCGTCACCCGCCTTGACGCCCTGTCGCCCGTCGCAGAGGCGAAGCCGCCAACTCGCCCGCACGGAGGGCGATGGGTCGACTCCGTTGTGTTGATCCCCCATGTGGCGCGAGCATACGCGGTGCGGACCGGGTTCCCTAGACTCGTTGCTCAGAAAACATGTGACGCGGAATCAAGTGAGGGAGAGGGCGGACACGTTGGGCGCAGGGGACGCGGAGACCGAGGACGGAACGGTGTGGCTGGCGGACGCCATCGAGCTGGTGCGCCGCGAACTCGACGCCGCGCAGCGCGAGGGAGAGGGCAGCGCCTGGCGGTTCACGGTGGAGAGGGTCAGCCTGGAGTTCGCGGTGCAGTTCCACCGCGCGGGCGACGGGCACGCGGGGCTGCGGCTCGGCGTGGTGGAAGCGCGGCTCGGCGGCTCCGCGAGCCGGGACACCACGCACCGCATCAACGTCGAGCTGCAGCCCTACGGTGACGCCGGCCGGATGCCGGTCTCGCGCGGCGAACACGCCCCGGACGGCGGTGAGC
>NZ_JBOHCV010000289.1:0-9621 GCF_050698815.1 Streptomyces sp. | reverse complement strand
ACCACCGTCTGCAGCGCCTGGCGCTGGTGTCTGGTGGCCCGCGGCCTCAAGCTCCGGCTGCCGCTGGCCGGTGCGGTCGGGGACTACTACCGTGCCCTGTTCCTGAACGCGGCGCTGCCCGGCGGCGTTCTCGGCGACGTGCACCGCGCGGTACGGCACGGGCAGCGGGCCGGCGACGTCGGCCGGGGCGTCCGCGCGGTGGTGCTCGAACGGGCAGCGGGTCAGGTGACTCTCCTCGCCGTCGGTGTGGCCGTGCTGCTCGCCCTGCCCTCTCCGGCGGCGGCCCAGGTCCGGCACCTCGCTGCCGCAATGCCGGGTGGTGTACCGCCCGTTGCGCTGCTGGGCGGTCTGGCGACCGCGGTTACGGTCGCGGTCGCCGTCCGGCTCCGCTCGCGGAAGGGGAGGACCGGCAGCTCACGATGGCGCCGGGCGGTCCGCGCCGCACTGGCCGAGGCGCGCCTCGGCCTGCTGGCGCGCGGCAGCTGGCCCGGAGTGCTGATCTCCTCCGTCGTGGTGCTGGCGGGACACCTGGGCACGTTCCTGCTCGCCGCCAGGGTCGCCGGATCCACGGCGCCGGCCGCCGAGTTGCTGCCCCTGATGGTGCTGGCGCTGGTCGCCATGGCGCTGCCCCTGAACGTCGGCGGCTGGGGCCCGCGGGAAGGCGTCACTGCGTGGGCCTTCGGCGCCGCGGGGCTAGGAGCGGCCCAGGGACTGACCGTCGCCGTGGTGTACGGAGTGCTCAGCTTCGTCGCGAGCATGCCCGGCGTCGGCGTGCTCCTGGGCCGCTGGGCCGCCGGCCTCCGTACCAGGGCCAAGGACGAGGCCGGCGCCGGGCCCGGCGCCGGTCCCGGGTTCGGGGTCGTCCCCGGGCGTGGGCAGGTCGAACTCGAAGAGCGTGTCCTCGCCGAGGCCGGCGCGCCGGACCGGCGGACGTAGCGCGTCCCGCATCACCCGGGGCCCGGCGAATCGGAGCCCCGGTATTCCGTCGCCGAGCAGGACCGGTGCCACGGTGACGTAGAGCCGGTGCAGTGCCCGCTCGTGCAGGAAGCGGGAGACGGTGATGCCGCCGCCCTCGACCAGTATCCGGCCCAGGCCGCGCTGCTGGAGCGTCCGTGTCAGCCGCCGTGGGGCGAACGCAGCCCGGTCCGGCAGCGTCAGCACCTCCACGCCGCTGCCGCTGCCGCCGTCGCTGCCGCCGCCGACACTGCCGTCGGCCGGGACGGCCGGTCCGGGGTCGCTGTCCGCGCACACCACCCACAGCGTCGGCGCGGCCCCGTCGGTGAACACCCGGTGCCGCAGCGGTACGCGGGCGCCCGGATCGAGGATCACGCGTACCGGGTTGCTCCCCGCACAGGCGCGCACCGTCAGCCGTGGGTTGTCCGCGACGGCCGTGCCGGCCCCGACCAGCACGGCGTCGGCGAGCGCCCGCAGGCGGTGCAGATGGAGACGGTCCTCCTCACCGGTGACGTAGTCGGCGTCGCCGGTACGGGTCGCGATGAAACCGTCCAGGCTCTGCCCGAGCTGTGCGAAGACCAGGCGCGGACCGGCCAGGCACAACGGCAGATAGCGGTCGGCGAGCAACTCCGCCCCGGGCGAGGCGTCCTGCACCCAGCGCCGTACGCCCTCCGTGTCCCGTACCAGCCCGGCGGCCCGCGCGTCCGCCGCGGACCGGATGCCGCGCAGCCGGTCCCATCCCTCCTCCGCGCTCAGCACGCCGTCGCCGGTACGGTCCTTCGCGCCGCGCCCCGTCATGACGCCCCCTCTCCGGGGGCCAGGAGTGCGAGGTATTCACCGAAGGACTCGACCAGTCCGGCCAGCAATTCTCTTCCCTTCCCGGCGGATGCCAGGGACGGGCGGCCGATGACGCCGGACTCCGAATACGCAGGCATACCGAGGCTGAGCAGATGCTTCCGGTCATCGGCAAGGCAATCGGACGTTTCGTAGCCGGGCCGCACCAGTTCGGGATGGGCGTGCAGCAGGATGGACGTCTCCACCTCTCCCGCGTGCATATCGCTGTGCGACGGCGTCCGCACACCGGCCCGGATCCGTGCCGCGTCCCAGTCCGCCGGGCCCGGGAAAAGCGCCATGCGGATTCCGTCGCCGGCGGATTCCTGAACCACGTTGCGCAGTACGTAATTTCCCCCGTGCCCGTTGACCAGAATCAGGGTACCGACACCGGAGCGGCGGAGTGATTCAGCGATGTCCCGTACGACGGCATAAAGAGTCGCGGCGGAAATGCTGACGGTGCCCGGCCAGGCGGCGTGCTCGTGCGAGCAGGAGACCGTGACGGGCGGGAGGTGGTGAACGGGATACGCGGCGGCGACCTCACGCGCGATCGTGCAGGCGATGACCGTGTCGGTGACCAGTGGCAGGAAGGCGCCGTGCTGCTCGAAGCTGCCGATGGGCAGGACGGCCGCACCGGCCGGCAGCGCTCCGGCATCCTCGGTGGTGGTCAGCGGCAACAGGCCGGCGGCCGTCCCGGCCGTCTCACTCGTTCCCGAACCGCTCATGTCCGCGAGGCCTTTCGTTCGTGGTGTCGGGCTGAACGCGGGCGCACCCGCGGGAGGCAGGTTACGCGGCCGCCCGCCGCTCACCGGTCGAACGTGACGAAACGGGCGCCTGGTTGCCGTTTCTTTGTCATTGTTCGCGTATACCGCTCTGTGATTGGCGACAGCGGTAGGATCCGGCCATGACGGACAGTGATGTCGTAATCGACGGCAGTGCTCAACTATCCGGTGCCGAACGAGTGGTGAATGTCCCGTTGCCCACCGTGCACGGTGATTTTCTGGCCGTCGGCTACCTGGACGGCAATGGTGGCGATGAGCAAGTAGCGCTGGTATACGGCGACATCGGGGGAGAGGGCGGAGAGGGCGGAGAGGAGGTCCTTACCCGGGTGCACTCGGAGTGCCTGACCGGAGACGCATTCGGGTCCACGCATTGCGAGTGCGGCGACCAGCTGTCCGCGGCGCTGCGCGCCATCGTGAGCGAAGGGCGCGGCATTCTCATCTACCTCCAGGGTCACGAGGGGCGTGGCATCGGCCTGTTGGGCAAGCTGCGGGCGATGAAGCTCCAGACGGAGGGGCTGGACACGGTCGAGGCGAATCTCGCCCTCGGACTTCCCGTCGACGCCCGCGACTACCGGGTGGCGGCGGAGATCCTGCACGACCTCGGGGTGCGCTCCGTACGGCTGCTGTCGAACAATCCGCTCAAGCGCGCGGCGCTGCTGCGGCACGGCATAAAGATCGCCGAGCAGGTCCCGCTGCTGATGCCGCCGGGCGCGGAGAACATCCGCTACCTGCGGACCAAGCGCGAGCGCCTGGGCCACTACCTGCCACACCTGGACGGGGTGGCCGACTCCGTCTGACGTGCTTCAGCGTGGGGACTGCGCCACCGAGAGGTACAGCGGTTCGAGGCCGGTGAGCAGGCAGCCCAGGGCGAGTTCGAAGCTGTCGTTGTCGATCTCCTCGGCGTGGCCGCGGATGAGGTGGGCCTGCACCAGATTGGGGTAGCGGTCGAGGTAGACGCGGGTGTCGTCGGCGAAGCCGCTGGCGAAGGGTGTGGTGGCCGCGCCGATGACCAGGTACTTCACCGAGGCGGCGATCATCGTCGCGTAGCGCGGCGGCCAGCCGGCCCCCACGAGGCCGCCGTGCACGGCGTCGGCCATGCTGAGGAAGTCCTCGCGCCGGCCGGTGCCGGCGGCCACCACGGGGGCGGCGTTGGGGTGGGCCCGCAGGGACGCCCGGTAGGACCTGCCCCAGGTCTCCAGGCCGGTGCGCCAGCCGTGTTCGAATCCGGACGTGTCCACCTGCTGGGTGAGCAGGTTGGCCACCGCGTCCAGGACGGCGTCCTTGGTGGGGAAGTGGCTGTAGAGGGAAGCGGCCTTCACGTCGAGGCGCAGCGCGAGGTTGCGCATGGAGAGTGCGTCCATGCCTTCGGCGTCGATCAGATCCAGTGCGGTGTCACGGATCCGCGCGCGACTGAGCAGCGGAGACCTGGGACGGGCCATCTGTCACTCCTTGGCAAACCTAACGCTGTCAGGTTAGCGTAGCGGAAAAGAAACTAACGCTGTTCGGTAACGAGGAGATCTTCGTGCCCCCCGTGACACCCCAGACCCCGCTCGGACTGTTCGGCACCGACGCGCTGATCGGCGACGAGGAGCGCGCGATCCGCGACACGGTGCGCGGCTTCGTCCAGGACAAGGTGAAGCCGAAGCTGGCCGACTGGTACGAGGCCGGTGCCATCCCGGCCCGCGACCTGGCCAGGGAGCTCGGCTCGCTCGGCGTGCTCGGAATGCACCTTGAGGGCTACGGCTGCGCCGGGACCAGCGCGACGGCGTACGGACTGGCCTGCATGGAGCTCGAGGCGGGCGACTCCGGACTGCGCTCGCTGGTCTCGGTCCAGGGGTCGCTGGCGATGTTCGCGATCTGGAAGCACGGCAGCGAGGAGCAGAAGCAGCGGTGGCTGCCGCCGATGGCCGCCGGTGAGTCGATCGGCTGCTTCGGGCTGACCGAACCGGACTTCGGGTCCAACCCCGCCGGCATGCGTACGCGCGCGACCAGGGACGGCTCGGACTGGGTGCTCAACGGCAGCAAGATGTGGATCACCAACGGGTCCGTCGCCGACGTCGCCGTGGTGTGGGCACAGACCGAGGACCGCGTTCGCGGGTTCGTCGTACCGACGGACACGGCCGGGTTCTCGGCGCCCGAGATCAAGAAGAAGATGTCGCTGCGCGCGTCGGTCACCTCCGAACTCGTACTGGACGACGTGCGGTTGCCCGAGTCCGCGGTGCTCCCCGGAGCGGCCGGCCTGTCCGGTCCGCTGTCCTGCCTGAACGAGGCCCGCTACGGCATCGTCTTCGGCGCCCTCGGCGCCGCACGCGACTGCCTGGAGACCGCGATCGACTACGCCCGGCAGCGGGAGATCTTCGACAAGCCGCTGGCCGCCTACCAGCTCTCCCAGGCCAAGCTCGCGGACATGTCGCTGGAGCTGGGCAAGGGGATGCTGCTGGCACTGCACCTCGGCAGGCTCAAGGACGCAGGCACACTGCGGCCCGAGCAGGTCAGCCTCGGCAAGCTCAACAACGTACGGGAGGCCATCGCCATCGCCCGTGAATGCCGCACCCTCCTCGGCGCCGCCGGCATCACCCTGGAGTACCCGCTCATGCGGCACGCCAACAACCTCGAATCGGTGCTCACCTACGAGGGGACCTCCGAGGTGCACCAACTGGTGATCGGGCAGGCCCTGACCGGCGAGGCGGCCTTCCGCTAGGGCATTCTCCGGGCGCAAGTGTGACGTCCCGGTGACCCCGACGGCGGGTCACGGGCGACGGCGGGGCAGGCGGCATACGGTCGATCCGGTGGCCGCCGGGCCGCCCGGCCGCCGTCGAGGGGACCCGCATGGACGCCAGTGACCACGGCGATGACTCCCGTGCCCGCCCGCCCGCACCCCGTTCCGGACTCCGTGCCGCGCCGGGGAAGCGGCCGCCGCCCGGCCCGACCCGGCCGGAGTTCTGGCGCAGCCCGCTGCGCGGGCCGTGGCTGACGTCGGTGTTCGGGCTGATCCTGCTCGGCGGCATCATCGTGCTGTTCGTGACCGGGCTGCTCTCCTACGTCGCCTACAACCCGGGTCTCTCACCGGTCAACGACACGAAGACCGACGTGGGCTGGCTGGACTTCTACCTCTTCTCCTGGCCCACCAGCCCCTCTTGGCTCTACCGCCTCACCCAAGGGGTTCACGTCACGCTGGGGATCGTGCTGATCCCGGTGCTGCTCGCCAAGCTCTGGTCGGTGATCCCGAAGCTGTTCACCTGGCCGCCGCTGCGCTCGCCCAGTCACGCGATCGAGCGGCTGTCCCTGCTGCTGCTCGTCGGCGGGGCCCTGTTCGAGTTCGTGACCGGCATCCTGGACACGCAGCTGCACTACATCTTCCCCGGCTCCTTCTACACGCTGCACTTCTACGGCGCCTGGGTCTTCATCGGCGCCTTCGTCGTCCACATCGCGTTCCGCATCCCGGTCATGTGGCGGGCACTGCGCAACCGCCGGCTGCGCACCGAACTGCGAACTCCCCTGGCACGTACGGAACCCGAGCCGTCGGACGAGGGGACCGGCCTGGTCTCCCCGCGCCCGGCACCGGCCACGATGTCGCGGCGCGGCGCGCTGGGCATGGTGGGCGCGGGCTCGCTGGTGCTGCTGGCCGTGACGGCGGGTCAGAGCATCGGCGGTTCCCTGCGGGGAACGGCGCTGCTGGCCCCGCACGGCCGCGACCCGGGACCGGGGCCCAACGGCTTCCAGATCAACAAGACCGCGGCCGGCGTGGGCATCCGGGCCCGGGACATCTCGGATGCCTGGCGGCTCACCGTGCGTACCGAGGGCCGCGAGATGGTCCTGACCCGCGAGCAGGTGCTGGAACTGCCTCAGCACACGGCCGCGCTGCCCATCGCGTGCGTGGAGGGGTGGTCCACCGGAGAACAGCAGTGGAGCGGCGTGCGGCTCGCGACCCTGGCGGCCCTGGTCGGGCTGCGCGGTTCGCCGCCGGGCGTGTTCGTCGAGTCCGCGCAGCGCTCCGGGTCGTTCCGCTCGGCGGCGCTGCGCGACAACCAGGTCCGCGATTCCGAGTCACTGCTCGCGCTACGGGTCAACGGAGCCGACCTGTCACCGGACCACGGCTACCCGGCGCGGATCATCGTTCCGGCCAACCCGGGCGTCCACAACACGAAATGGGTCACCCGGCTGACCTTCGGAGCAACCTCATGAAAGGCCTGCGCGCACGCTACGGCGACTCGCCCCTGCACCTGCTCCTCGTCCTGTGCTCCTTCGCGCTCACCGCGTACGCCGGCATCCGCCTGCTGGAGGAGGACCCGCTCTGGGTGGCTCTCTGGTTCGTGGGCGCGGCGCTCGTACACGACCTGCTGTTCCTGCCCCTGTACACGCTCACCGACCGCGCGCTGCAAGCCCTCTCGCGGCGACGCTCACCCGCCGGATCCCGGCCGGCCCGGGCGGGGCGGGGACGGATCAACTACGTCCGGGTGCCCGCCTTCCTCTCCCTCCTGCTGCTCCTCGTCTGGTACCCGCTGATCCTCAATCAGGTCGCCCGCTACTCGGCCTACACCGGCCTGGAGGCGGGCGTCTTCCTGGGCCGCTGGCTGCTGATCACCGTCGCCCTCTTCGGAATCTCGGCCCTGTGCCTGGTGGTCAGGTCACTGATCCTCGCTCTGGCGCCGCCGCGCGACGGCGAACCCGTAGGCGGGAACGGTCACTTGGACCCGTGAGCCGTTCTCCGTGTGCCGCCCCTGGGCCCGGGCCCGGTCGTCGTACAGCTCGACGGTCACCGGGCCGCTCCCCGGCGGCGAGACCTCGACTGTACGAGGCCTCCCGTCCCCGTTGCTCAGCAGGGCGAGGCCGCCCCCGGGCCCCTTCAGCACCAGCCGCGCCACGGCCGGCCGGACCAGCAGGGCGTCCACCCGGAGCGGGCCGGACCCCACCTGCTCGGCCCGGCAGCGCAGTTCGGCTCCGGGAGCCATCAGGCGGGACAGCGAGCGGGGGAGCAGCGCGCCCGGCGCCGCACTGATGCCCTGCTTGCCGCCGGCGCCGTGATCGACGCGGCCGGCCGTACGTGCGGCGCTGTGCCAGACCGTCGTGCCCGCGTCCCGCTCGGGTACCAGGTTGACGACCGGGGAGACCAGCAGCGGCACATCCCCGCGGGGCAGCGTCCAGGAGATCCCGTCCCCGTCCCGCAGTTCGACGTACGCGTCGCCGCTGTACCGCGACTCTCCCGTCCAGGCGGAATCCGGGCGCACCACCTTCGCGGAGCCTGCCAGGCGCCCGTCCTCCGCCTCCAGTACGCGCAGCCCGTCCCGCGCTTCGACACCCTCCAGGCGCAGGAGCGTGGCCTCGGCCGCGCGGCCGGTCAGCGAGTCGAGCGCGAGCATGGACAGCTGGCCGTGGATGGTGGACTCGGCACCGGAGTTGCGGTTGATCTCGCCGTCGGGTGCGACGCCGTCGAAGGTGATGCCGGTGGAGGGGTCGTAGACCGCCTCGCCCGCCGCGTTCGCGCCGAAGTACCAGGCCGCGGTGAGCGCCGCGAGCGGGTAGAGGCCGGGGTGCCCGCCGGTCTCGGCGACGGCCAGCAGGGCGCTCAGGCGGGCGTCGACCCCGTACGCGATCTGGGTGCGGTCGACGGGCGCCGGCAGCCAGCCGTTGTCGCAGCCGCCGGCGGTCAGCAGCTCGGGGGTGAGACCCGCGGTGTCCGCGACGGCGCCCGTCAGCAGTTCCGGCCGTCCGAGCACGTCCGCCGCGGCGGCCAGGGCGGTGGGCATCTGCGCGCCCCAGGCGTGCCATTGGGAGACGGAGGTGGCGGTGGGGAGGATCGCGCCGTACGGCCAGGTGCCGGCGGAGCCGGCTCCCAGCGCGGCGATTCCCTCGGCCAGTTGTGCCGCCGCGGTACGGGCCCGGCCACCGCCGCCCGCCCGTACGAACGCGGTGAGTCCGAGCACGGCTTCCGAACTGGAGTCCGCGCCATGGGTGATGAGCCAGCCCGGCACCCGTCGGCCGTCGGCGACCTCCCAGGTCCCGTACCGGGCGAGCACGTCGCGCTCCAGCGCGTTCAGCGCGAGGTCGGTGCGGGCTCGCAGGAAACGGGCGAAGGCGGGGTCCGCGCGGCGGAAGGCGGCGTACCCCTCGCCCAGGGCCCAGATGAGGCGGGCAAGCCAGTAGGAGGGACCGGAGTCGGAGGGGTCGGGGGTCTCGGGCGGGTAGGCGCTGCGGTTGAGGGTGCCGTCGGCCTGCTGCCACAGGACGATGTTCCCCGCGTGCGGGCCGTCGGTGGTCTGGAGGTAGCACAGCCCGCGCAGCAGTTCGTAGGCGGACCGCCGGCTGGTGGCGGCGCCCGTTCCGCGCCAGTGGCGCAGATACACCACGGCCGCGCGGGCCACGTCGTCCGCGTTGAACGCGCCCTGCTCGTAGTAACCGGTCTCCGGGTCGTGGGTGCCGCCGCCGATCCGCCGGTAGGAGCCGTCCTGTTGCCGGTCGGCGTACGTCCACAGGGTGCCGAGTGCGGGCTCCTCGTCGAGCCGGTAGGTGTCGTGGCCGGCCTGCCGGGCGGGCCTGACGGTGTCGCCGAGGAAGTCGAGGTGGTCCAGGTTGGCCAGCGGCCGGCCGCGCCGGGGGCGCGCGGCGGTGGCCTCGGCGGGAAACGCGCCGAGCCCGCCCGCGACCGGCACGGTCGCGGCCGCGCCAAGGGCGAGGAGTGTTCTTCGGGGCACGGACATGGGTTCCCTCACGTTCAGCTCGGCGCCGCGGGTCGCAGGACCGGCGGGCGATCGGCACTTCAGGGGAGATCGTCGTGTGCACCCTGCCCGTTTAAATCGGTTTAGACAACCCATCGGACATGCGTCCTGCCACGAAGATCATTTGCGGGGTCCGACTCGTACGGCTCACCAGATCAGGCACCGCGTGATGCCCCGTGGGCTACTGACGCGTGACGTCACAAGGGATCAGCGGCGTCCGGCGGGCCCGGTCTCCGCCGCTGAGGGGTGCCTCCGCCGGTTCACGCCAAGGCGGTGTCCCCCGGGTCGGCGTCGCGATCCGCGGGGCCGCCGGTGGTCTCGTTCGGACGCTCGAACGG
>NZ_JBOHCV010000288.1:0-2280 GCF_050698815.1 Streptomyces sp. | reverse complement strand
CGGGGGAAGGCTGACTTCGTCATTGTCACCAGTATGCGCCCCCTGAGGCGAACTGTGACCCGTCGCACGGTTCCTGGTTGGTCACGGCGCCCGGAACCCGGTTCTCGCGGCCCTCGCCGTCCCGCATGAGCGGAGCCGACTGCCGCCGTGGGCCCGTCGCCGGTTCACCGACCGGCCCGATCCTCCGATGCCGTTCCGGCGGGGCGCCGTCCGGGGCTGCCGGTCCCGGTGGACTATGCGCTCTAGTTGGCCCGCCCGCCCAAGTAGAGCACCTAGCGCACCGGCCCTTGCCGGACGGCAACAGCCGCCAACTGGCTGGTTTTTGGCGCTACCTGGCACGATGCGATCATGACGCAGGACATACAGGCCCACGGAGAGGCGCTCGTCGCCGCCGCCCGCGCCGGCGACACCAAGACCGCCCGCCGGCACACCGACTTCTTCGTGCTGCGCAAGTACGTGGACGAAGGCATCCCGTACTGGGAGCAGGCCGTGGCGGCCGGCGACGCCTTCTCGCATTACACCCTTGCCCGGTACCGGAAGATCCGGGGTGATCGGCAGGCCGCGGACGCGCTCTACCGCGCCGTCGCCGAACGGCACGCCGGGTGCGCCTACGGACTCGGGGTACTGCTCCGCGAGGATGGTGATCCGGAGGCCGCCGATTGGTTCCGCCGCGGCTGGGAGGCAGGACGCAACCTTGACTGCAAGATCGAGCTCGGCAAGCTGCTCGCGGCCCAGGGGCGACTCGACGAGGCGGCGAAGTTCCTGATGAGCGACGTCGATCTGGGCGACATCGCGGTCTTCCGCTGGGCGCAGCTCTTCGAGTCGATCCGCGAGGACTTCGACCGCGTCGCGGCGGGGCTCGATGCCGCCGAGGCCGCCGGGGACGGGGACGCCGCCGCCGAGGCGCTGCGCCCGCTCTGCGCTCTGGAACAGCACTTCCGCGACTACCCGGGCCTGACGACCGAGGCGGCCGGTTACTACCGCAGGGCTTCCGCGGTCAGCGCCTCCGCCCGCGTGGACCATGCCGTGTTCCTGACGGAGACGGGCGGCGAGGCGTCCTGGCCCGAGGCCCGCGGCCTGCTGCTCCAAGCCCACGAGGAGGGCTACGAAGGCGCCGCGTACGCACTCGGTGTCCTGCACGAGCAGCGCGGCGACCTCGGCGACGCCGAGCACTGGTACGGCCTCGCGGCCGCTCACGGGCATCAGCCGGCCCAGTGGAACCTCGGGCTCCTGTGCAAGCGGCAGCGGCGGTACGAGGAGGCAGAACGCTGGTTTCGAGAGGTCGGCGAGGACGACGAAGACGTCGTCGAGCAGCTCGCCCGGATCGCCGCGATCCGAACGGGCGGCGCCGTCGCCCCCGGCAAGGACCTGCGCCGACTGCCAAGGCTGCGGGAGCGAGCCGAGGCGGGGGACGTGCACGCCTCGTACACCTACGGGAGGCTCCTCGGCGACTGGGGCGGCGCGGACGACCGCCACCTGGTCCGCTGGATCGAACCCGCCGCGCTGGCCGGGGACCCACAGGCGGCGTACGACCTCGCAGAGCTGTACGGCGCGCTGCGCAGGCCCACGCTGCGCGACCAGTGGCACCGCACGGCCGCCGAGGCGGGCCACCACGACGCGTGCAACCAGATGGGGTGGCTCTCCGAGCACCACCGGGACCACCAGGAGGCCGAGCGCTGGTATGTGCGCGCGGCCGGTGACGGGTCCCCGCTCAACGCCATGCTCGCGGGCAAACTGAAGGCCCAGCGCGGCGCGTACGCCGAGGCGGAACCGTTTCTCCGTATGGCCTGGGAACAAGGCGGCGACTCCGCGTACAGGACGGAGGCCGCAGGCTACTACGGACTCGTTCTGTACCGTCTGGGCCGCCCCGCGGAAGCCGTCGAGCCGCTGCGGACCGCCGCTGCACGCTGGGACGACGACGTGAGCGCCCGCTACGGCCGGGACGACCTGGACGTACTGTCCCGGACGGTCGACCCGGAGAAGGAGTTGGCGAAGGTGGAGGCGGCGCTGACGGCGTGACGTCGCCGGCTGGAAGCCTGAGCGCGCTCAGTGCCCACTGTCCCGCTCAGTCACCCGCGGGTGGAGGGTCACAGGGGAAGCCCTTGAGGCTCATTGCATAAAACTGCCGAGCTACGTATAGTCATACTCTCAGTGAGGAGGGTTCGATGGCAGTGCGAGCAGCGGTCGCGGGGGCGAGCGGCTATGCGGGCGGGGAGATTCTGCGTCTGCTGGCCGCGCATCCGGAGGTCGAGGTCGGTGCGCTCACCGGCAATTCCAACG
>NZ_JBOHCV010000287.1:0-13460 GCF_050698815.1 Streptomyces sp. | reverse complement strand
CCATCAGCATGCCGACCTCCGTGTTCGTCATCCGGCGCAGCCAGCCCGACTTCTGGTCGCCCAGGGCGATCGGACCGAACCGGGTGCGGACCAGCTTGTCGACCGGGAATCCCGCCTCCGAGAGCATGCGGCGCACGATGTGCTTGCGGCCCTCGTGCAGGGAGACCTCCACAAGGTAGTTCTTGCCGGTGTTCTGGACGACCTTGAAGTGATCGGCGCGGGCGTACCCGTCCTCCAGCTTGATGCCGTCCTTGAGGCGCTTGCCCAGGTCCCGCGGAATGGGGCCCTGGATGGCGGCGAGGTAGGTCTTCTTGACGCCGTACCGGGGGTGGGTGAGGCGGTGGGCCAGCTCGCCGTGGTTGGTGAGCAGGATGATGCCCTCGGTCTCGGTGTCGAGCCGGCCGACGTGGAAGAGGCGGGTCTCGCGGTTCTGCACGTAGTCGCCCAGGCACTGGCGGCCCTCCGGGTCCTCCATCGACGCGACGACGCCCGCGGGCTTGTTGAGCGCGAAGAAGACGTGCGACTGGGAGGCGATGGTCAGTCCGTCGACCTTGATCTCGTCCTTGTCGGGGTCCACGCGGACGCCCTGCTCGACGACGATGCTGCCGTTGACCTCCACCCGCGCCCGTTCGATCAGCTCCTCACAGGCGCGGCGCGAACCCATGCCGGCCCGGGCCAGCACCTTCTGCAGCCGCTCGCCCTCTTCCGCGCCGAAGGTCTTGGGGAGCTTGAGCGGCGGCTTGCTGTGCCGGGCGCGATTGCGCTCCTCGACCTGGGCGTCGTACTCGCGGGGCCGCGCCGGCGCGGACGCGTTGCGGGCACGGGCCTTGGGGGCGCCGCTCTTGGTGACCTTCCGTGGGCCGGCCTTCGCGGCCTTCTTGGCGGCACTCTTGGCGGCGGCGCTCTTCGGGCCGCCCCTGGGAGCGTTCTTGGCGGCGGGCTTCGCCGCGGACTTCGCGGGCTTCGCCGCGGGCTTGGCGGATTTCGCGGATTTCGCCGCGGACTCGGGGCGCTTCGGGGCGCCGCCCTTTCCGCCCCCCGCGGGCCGGTCCTCGCCCTTCTCGTAGCGGCGCTCTTCCGGCCGGGGACGGCCCGGGCGCTGCGGTTTGCCCTTCCCCGCGCCCCCGGCGCGTGCTGGTGGGGCTCCCTTCTTGCCCGCGCCCCTGTTATTACGGTTACCGCCGGTATTGCTGCTGCCACTGCTTCGCATCAAGGATCCGTCTGGGAGTCGTCGCTGTCGTCTACGTCGAACGACGGCATGCCTTCCTGGGTGTCCCCCTCGACGGCCTCCGCCTCGGGGAGGAAGGGCGCCAGCTCCGGAAGCTCGTCCAGGCCGCGCAGGCCCATCCGCTCCAGAAAGTAATGCGTCGTCCTGTACAGGATCGCACCTGTCTCGGGTTCCGCGCCCGCCTCCTGCACCAGACCCCGCTGGAGGAGGGTACGCATCACGCCGTCACAGTTCACTCCGCGTACCGCCGAGACCCGTGAGCGGCTGACGGGCTGGCGGTACGCGACGACGGCGAGGGTCTCCAGCGCGGCCTGGGTGAGCCGGGCCTGCTGTCCGTCCAGCACGAATCCCTCCACGGCGGCCGCGAACTCCGCGCGCGTGTAGAAACGCCAGCCCTCGGCCACCAGGCGCAGCTCGAAGCCCCGCCGCTGCCGGTCGTACTCGTCGGCCAGCTCCCGCAACGCGTCCGCGACCTCGCGGGGCCGCCGCAGCAGCACCTTCGCCAGGTGTTCCTCGGTCGCCGGCTCGTCCACCACCATGAGCACGGCCTCCAGCGCGGGCTTGAGCTCCAGTTCCGCCAGGCCATCGGCGGCACCCTCCGGGTCCTGCGCCGGCCCGCCCGCCGGGTCCTCCGGGCCCATCCGTGCCTCCGGGATCTCGTACGTCTCCTCGCTCATGCCTGCAACTCCTCCTCGGGCTCCGGCTGTCCGGGCGGCTGGTCGAACTCGTCCGTCACCAACGGCTCCGTGCCCTCCCCGCCGCTCCAGCGGACGGTGAGCAGCCCCAGTGCCTCGTCCTGGTCGAGGGAGACGGCACGTTCGCGGTAGAGCTCCAGGAGCGCGAGAAAGCGTGCGACGACGGTGAGGGTGTCCGGTGCGTCCTCGGTGAGCTGCTGGAAGCTGACCTCGCCGAACTCCCGCAGCCGTGCCACCACCACCTCCGCCTGCTCGCGCACGCTGACCAGCGGTGCGTGCAGGTGCTCCACGAACACCTGCGGCTTCGGCTTCGGCTGCATCGCCTTGACTGCGAGCCGGGCGAAGCCTTCGGGGCCAATACTGATGACGACCTCGGGCAGCAGTTCGGCGTGATGCGGTTCGAGGCCGACCGTACGGGGGTGCCTGTGGGCCTCGTCGGCCAGCCGCCCGGCGAAGATTCCGGCGATCTCCTTGTACGCGCGGTACTGCAGCAGTCGCGCGAAGAGCAGATCGCGGGCCTCCAGCAGCGCGAGGTCCGCCTCGTCCTCCACATCGGCGGCGGGCAGCAGCCGGGCGGCTTTCAGATCGAGCAGCGTCGCGGCGACGACCAGGAACTCGGTGGTCTGGTCGAGGTCCCAGTCCGTTCCCATGGCGTGGATGTAGGCCATGAATTCGTCGGTGACCCGGGAGAGCGCGACCTCCGTGACGTCCAGCTTGTGCTTGGAGATCAACTGGAGCAGCAGGTCGAACGGGCCCTCGAAGTTGTCGAGCACGACCTTGAAGCGGCCGTCGTCGGGCGGCTCCTCGCGTTCCGTCGGCGGCTCCGCAGCCGTGGGGGGCTCGGATGGCACTGTGGCTTCGGGGTGCTCGGTGGGTTCGGGGTGCTCGGGGGCCGCTTCGGCGGACGGCTCAGGGGTTTCTTCGGCGGGTGCTTCGTCCACGGCGGGGGGCCCCTGCCCGGGCTCCGTCTCTCCCGGCGGACCGGCGGCGCCGCCCGGACCCCGCCCCAGCGTGCGGCGGGCGGCACGGGGTGTCGGGTCGGCGTGGTCGTCAGGAGTGGGCATCGCCGGGCAGCGTACTGGGGAACGGCCGCGGACGACGCCGCGGCTCACCCACCTGGCCTCTCACATTCGTTCAGCGGCACTGTCGGTCGGCGGCACTGTCGGTCAGCGGCCCCGCAGGCGGCGCACAAGGATGCTCGCTTCGCCGCGTGACTCCAGGTCCGCGAGGACGACGGCGACCGCCTCACGCACGATACGGCCGCGGTCGACAGCGAGTCCGTGCTCGCCGCGCAGTACGAGCCGGGCGTGCTCCAGGTCCATCAGCTCCTCCGCGGCGACGTAGACCGTGATCTTCTCGTCGTGCCGCTCGCGTCCGCTGGGCCGGCGATTCGCGCCACGGCCGCGGCGGGATGAAGGAGATCCCGATGAGGCGCCGTTGGGCTCACCCCGCCCGGCCTGCTGCTGCGAACCGGTACGGCGCGGCTCGGCGCTGCCGCTCCGGCCTTCCTGTCCGGCTCGGGCCCGTCCGGCGCTCTGTGCCCCGCCCTGGCCGGGCACCGTGGCACGCCGTGCGGTGGCCTGCTTGTCCTGGCCGCCGCCCTCGCGGCCGGCGTGCTCGGCGCCGGAGGATCCGGCCGCCGTTACCGGTCCGTCCCGGCCCCGGTCTCCGTCCGCCGCCGTGCTGTGCTCGTCCCGGCCCGAACGGTCTGCGGCACCGCCGGCACCGGCGGTGTCGTCGGTGGTGCCGGTGTCGGGCCCGGTGGTGCTTTCGGCGGCGGGCTCGCTCGCGGGTGCGGGCACCCGCGAGGCCGGGGGCGGCGCCGACGCCCCGGCAGGCTCCGCTCCGTTGCTGTGCGCGTGCTGCTGTGCGGGGGCCGAGGGCTGGACCGCCGATCCCCCCGTCGTACGGAACAGTTCGTCGGCTGCCGGGAGACTCACTCGGCGTGGCACCGGGCGAGCACCTCCCTGGCAAGCTGGCGGTAGGCGGCGGCACCAACGGAGTTGGAGGCGTACGTCGTGATCGGCTCACCCGCGACGGTGGTCTCGGGGAAGCGGACGGTACGTCCGATCACGGTGTGGTAGACGCTCTCGTCGAACGCCTCGACCACCCGGGCCAGCACCTCACGGCTGTGCACGGTGCGCGAGTCGTACATCGTCGCCAGGATGCCGTCGAGTTCCAGCTCCGGGTTGAGGCGCTCCTGCACCTTCTCGATGGTCTCGGTCAGCAGAGCGACACCGCGCAGTGCGAAGAACTCACACTCCAGCGGCACGATCACCTTGTGCGCGGCGGTGAGCGCGTTCACCGTCAGCAGGCCCAGCGAGGGCTGGCAGTCGATGACGATGAAGTCGTAGTCGGGCAGCAGCGGCTGGAGGGCGCGCTGCAAAGTCGACTCACGGGCGACCTCGCTCACCAGCTGCACCTCGGCGGCAGACAAGTCGATATTGCTGGGCAGCAGGTCCATTCCCGCGACCGCCGTCTTCAGCAGCACCTCGTCCGGCGCCAGGCCCCGCTCCATCAGCAGGTTGTAGACGGTGAGTTCGAGCTCCATCGGGTTCACCCCGAGGCCCACCGACAGGGCGCCCTGCGGGTCGAAGTCGACGAGCAGCACACGGCGTCCGTACTCCGCCAGCGCCGCGCCCAGGTTGATGGACGAAGTCGTCTTGCCGACGCCGCCCTTCTGGTTGCACATCGCGATGATCTTCGCCGGGCCTGGCTCGCTGACCGGGCCGGGGATGGGGAAGTACGGGAGGGGGCGGCCCGTCGGCCCGATGCGCTCGCGGCGCTGCCGGGCGGCGTCGGGTGCGAGGGTGGCCGCGTACTCGGGATCCGGTTCGTACTCCGCGTCCGGATCGTAGAAGTGCCCCTCGGGCAGCTCGCCGTAGGCGGCGCGTTGGGGGTCACTGTAGTCGGCGACGCGGTCGGCGGACTGGTCGCCTGCGGAGTCGCCGGCCATGGCGTTCACGTGGTGGCCGTCCATGCTCTCGTGGGCTGTCGTGGTCGGTGATGCGTTCTGGTGGGCGGCGAAGGTGCGAACAGCGACGGAGCCGACACCCTCGGACCCCGAGAGTTCCCGGCCCTGTGCAGGCGCTCCTGGTTGACCACCCCCGGGAGTAAATGTCGACTCATTCACAAGTCGTCCTACCTCCTTGGTGACCAGGAAACTTCTAGACAGGTCAGCGTGGCACCATGCCGACGTTCGGCGACTCTATGGCGTGTCGGCGGTCCGCAGCAACACAATCCGCGTGAGACGGCACGATGTGTCGACAAGCGAACACGGTGATGTCAAGGGGCCAAGAGTATGCCGACCCGGGGCACCGTGCGGTGCAAAACGGTCGAGAGAGTTACGTTCACGGCGAGTTGAGCCGTCAACATCACGCCGGTGTCACGTCACCGCCCACACCTCGCGGGCGAGGTGTGGGCGGTGACGTTCCCTCATATGAAGGTTGACGCCGTCGATTGACGGCCCAGAGGGGGCGCCGGATCAGCCGAGCAGCGTGCCGAGTTCGCGGCTGTCCAGTCCGTGAGCCTCCGCGACCGGACCGTAAATGACCTCGCCGTCGTGCACGTTGAGGCCCTTGGCCAGCGTCACGTCCCTGCGCACCGCGTCCCGCCAGCCGCGGTTGGCCAGCTCCACGATGTAAGGAAGCGTGGCGTTGGTCAGCGCGTAGGTCGACGTGCTGGGCACCGCGCCCGGCATGTTGGCGACGCAGTAGAAGACCGAGTCGTGAACGCGGAAGGTCGGTTCGGCGTGCGTCGTCGGGCGCGCGTCCTCGAAACAGCCGCCCTGGTCGATGGCGATGTCGACAAGAACACTTCCGGGCTTCATCCGGGAGACCAGCTCGTTGCTGACCAGCTTCGGCGCCTTCGCCCCCGGGATCAGCACCGCGCCGATCACCAGGTCGGCGTCGAGAACGGCCCGCTCCAGCTCGTACGCGTTGGAGGTGACCGTGCTCACCTTGGTGCCGAAGATCCGGTCGGCCTCGCGAAGCTTGTTGACGTCCTTGTCGAGCAGCGTCACGTGGAAGCCCAGCCCGATGGCGATCTGGGTGGCGTTCCAGCCGGAGACGCCGCCGCCGATGACAACGGCGCGGGCCGCGTGCACGCCCGGCACACCACCCGGCAGCACACCGCGGCCGCCGGCCGACCGCATCAGGTGGTAGGCGCCGACCTGGGGCGCGATCCGCCCGGCGACCTCCGACATCGGGGCGAGCAGCGGCAGCGCGCGGGTGCCGGTCTCCACTGTCTCGTAGGCGATGGCGGTCGTCCCCGACTCCAGCAGGGCGTCGGTGCACGCACGGGATGCGGCGAGGTGCAGATAGGTGAAGAGCGTCTGGTCCTTGCGCAGGCGCCCGTACTCCTCGGGAACCGGCTCCTTGACCTTCAGCAGAAGATCGGCGGTGGCCCAGACCTCGTCGGCGGAGCCGAGGATGGCGGCTCCGGCGCCGACGTACTCCTCGTCCGTGATGGAGGAGCCGAGACCGGCTCCTCGCTCCACGGCGACCTGGTGTCCGTTCCGTACGAGTTCGTGCACGCCGGCCGGGGTGATGGCTACGCGGAACTCGTTGTTCTTGACCTCGCGGGGGATGCCGACCTTCACGTCGATCACGGTCCTTGACTCTGGGATTTCTCGGAAGCTTCCGCGCCCGACGGGCGACAGGAGCACCCGTGACCCCCATCCCACTACGGCAGTACATGGGAGGTATGCCCGTTGATGCCCGGACGGCCACGGCTCCGTCAGTCTAATGAAGGATCCCGTGCTGTCCAGCCTTACAAAGCGAGAATCTTTTCTGGAATGACTATTGGTTTCGTAGGCCGATCCTGCGTCCATGCTCTCTCATCGCTCCCAGCCGCTCTCCCATGGATGGACGCGGAAGCTCACCGGCCAGGTGCGGGGGCAGCTCACCGGCCGGGTGCGTGATGGGTGCGAGCGGGTCAGCGGCCGCCGTCGTCGCGCTCCCGCAGCCGGGCTACCTCCGCCGCCGCCCGGGCCTGTGACCGCGAGTCACCCAGCCGGCGGAAGTTCGCCGCCGCGGCACGCCACTCGCGCAGCGCGTCACCGGACCGCCCGGCATGGCCGTGCACGGTGCCGAGCCGCCCGTGCAGCCGGGCCACCGCCGCCCGGGCGTCCCGGGTCTGGTGCAGCTCGAGCGCGCGTCCGTACCAGTCGGCCGCCCGGGCCCAGTCGCCGAGGTCCTCGTAGGTTCCGCCGATCGACTCCAGGGCGCGGCCGGCCGCCTGCTGGTCGGCGGCGTCGCGAAGGTGACGGCCGTCGCGGCCGTCACGGGCCGCGTCGAGGGCGGCCCGGTAGCGCTCCAGAGCCCGCGGGTGCCTGCCCGTACGGACGTCCAGGTCGCCGAGGTTGAGCAGCGCCACGGCCCGTTCCCGGCGGCGGCCGCCGCGCTCGGCGACACCGAGCACGAGTTCGTGCAGCCGGTACAGCTCGGGGGCCGCCTCCTCGGGCGAACAGTGCGCGTCGAAAGCGCGGGCCAGCGCGGAGATCAGCCGACGGGCGAGGGTGTCGAGCCGGCCCCCGCCCTCGGTGACCGCGAGCCGTGCCGCGGCGAGTACCACCGGCCGCCGTGCCGCCAGCCAGTCACGGGCCGCGGCGGCGCTGCCGAACCGGACCGCGCGCGGCAGCAGCGCCAGGCTCTTACGGGCCTCGGAGCCTCCCGGCTCGGTGACCGCGTGGCACGCCCGCAATTGCCGCACCATCCGCTCCAGCATCCGGGCCCGGGCGAGCGTCACCTCCTCCGCGCTCTCCCGCTCCGCCAGTTCGGCCCGCAGCAGCGGGTCCAGGCAGCGCGGCACGGAGTAGCAGCCCGGTGTGGCGGGGGCGGCGCGCAGCATCCCCAGCCGCAGGAACTCCTCCAGGGAGCGCTGCGCGGTGGCGACCGAGCAGCCCACCAGGGCCGAGGCGGTGTGCGCGTCGGCGAGCCCGGCCGGGGCGAGGGAGAGCAGCCGCAGGAGCCGGGCGGGCTGCTCGGCGAGGGAGTCGCCGACCAGCCGGAAGGCGCGCTCCAGCGGGTCGGCGTCGGGAAGCCGCTCGAGCTGCTTGGCCGCGTCGGCCACGGAGATCTTGGGGCGGGCGGCGAGCCAGCCTCCCGCCAGGGTCAGCGCCGCGGGCAGGCCGCCGCACGCCTCGGCGACCAGTTCGGCGCTGCGCGGGTCGACGGTGGTGCGGTGCGCGGCCCCGGCGCGGCCGGCCAGGAGCGCGACGGCGGCTTCCCGATCCAGCCCGCCGAGCGTGCAGGGCCGTACGTCCGGAACGCCGGTCAGCGGCCCGGAGGCGACGGCGAGAACCAGGCAGTCCCGGCTGTCGGGCAGCAGATCGAGCAGCTGCGCGGGCCCTGCCACGTCGTCGAGCAGCAGCAGCACCCGGCGACGGCCGAGCGCGGCGCGCAAGGTCTCGGTGAGCTCGTCCTCACCGGCTCCCGCGGGAACGGGATCGGGGCCGAGGGCGGCGAGCAGGTCGCGGGCGGTGCGTTCGGTGGGTACGGGCGCGCCGCCGGGGCCGGTCAGCCGGGCCCGCAGCACCCCGTCGGGATAGCGGTCGGCGACCTGCGCCGCGAACGCCTCGGCCAGCGCCGTGCGTCCCGAACCGGCCCGTCCGGCGATGAGCAGCACCCGGCTGTGCGGGGAAGGGCGGCCGGAGAGGGTGTGCAGCCCGGCCCGCTCCATATCGGTGTGCAGCTCACCCAGTTCGCGGGTCCGGCCCACGAACCGGCCGCCGCTCGCGCCCTCTTGCCCGGTGAGCTGCTGCCCGATGGGCTGCTGCGTGGTGGACGCCGTCGGCATGCCCGCGCCCGTGCCGGAGGGCCGCACCCCCTGATCCGTCACGGGTCACGCTCCCGTCCACCTGCGCCTTCGCATCCGGACCCGCCGCGGACCGCGAACGGGAACGCACAGAGCGTAGTTCACGATCAGCCGCGCACGGTCCCGCTCGCCGGGTCAGCCCTCGAAGGGGCGGGCCGGCCACTGCGCGTCCGCGGGACGGAGGGTCTCCAGCCCGGGCCCGTTCCGGGCGGCTGTGAGGGCCAGCGCCCCCACGACGAGGCAGTTGTTGTGCAACTCCCCCGCCAGCACGCCCTGTACGAGGTCGGCGACCGGCACCCGGGCCAGCTCCATGTCGGCTTCCTCCTCCGAGACCTCGAAGCGGTCGCCCTCGGCCGCCGCGATGTCACGGGCGAGGAAGATCCGTACGGCTTCGTCGCAGCCGCCCGGCGTGGTGTAGACGTCGGTGAGGACGCGCCAGTCCCCGGCCTTGACGTGTGCCTCCTCGAACAGCTCGCGCTGGGCCGCGTGCAGCGGGTTCTCGCCGGGGACGTCCAGCAGTCCGGCGGGGATCTCCCACAGCTTCTGCCGCACGGGGTGCCGGTACTGGCTCAGCACCAGCACCCGGTCCTCCTCGTCCAGGGCGAGCACGGCGACGGAGCCGGGGTGCACCTGGTAGTCGCGGCGGACGACGGAGCCGTCCGGCATGACGACGTCATCGGTGCGCACGCTGGTCTTGTTGCCCTCGAAGGGCACCTCGGTAGCGGTGACTTCCCACTCCTGCGGGGCGTCGACGATGTGCCGCTGGTCCGCCACGGCTCAGCCCTCGCCCTGCTGCCGGGCCACCGCGGCCTTGACCAGACCCGCGAAGAGCGGATGCGGCCGGGTGGGCCGGGAGCGCAGTTCGGGGTGGGCCTGGGTGGCGACCAGGTACGGGTGCGTCTCGCGCGGGTATTCCAGGTACTCCACCAGTTTGTTGTCCGGTGAGGTGCCGGAGAAGACCAGGCCGGCCTTCTTCTCCAGTTCGCCGCGGTAGGCGTTGTTGACCTCGTAGCGGTGCCGGTGGCGCTCCTCGACGTAGGGCTCACCGCCGTACACCTCGCGCACGATCGAGCCCTCGGCGAGCTTCGCCGGGTAGAGGCCCAGCCGCATGGTGCCGCCCATGTCGCCCTCGCCCGCGACGATGTCGAGCTGCTCCGCCATCGTGGAGACCACCGGGTGAGCCGTGCCCTGCTCGAACTCGGTCGAGTTGGCGTCCTCGATGCCGGCCAGGTGCCGCGCGGCCTCGATGACGATGCACTGCAGGCCGAGGCAGAGACCGAGCAGCGGGACGCCGTTCTCCCGGGCGTAGGTGATGGTGGAGACCTTGCCTTCCACGCCGCGCTCGCCGAAACCGCCGGGGATGCAGATGGCGTCGCAGTCGCCGAGCTGCTGACGGGCGCCCTCCGCGGTGCGGCAGTCGTCCGAGGTGACCCACTTCAAGGTGACCCGGGCGCGGTTGGCGAAGCCGCCGGCGCGCAGCGCCTCGGTCACCGACAGATAGGCGTCGGGCAGGTCGATGTACTTGCCGACCAGCGCCACCTTCACCTCGTGATCGGGCTGGTGCACCCGGCGCAGCAGATCGTCCCACTCGGTCCAGTCCACGTCCCGGAAGGGCAGGTCCAGCTTCCGTACGACATAGGCGTCCAGGCCTTCGGCGTGCACCACCTTGGGGATGTCGTAGATCGACGGCGCGTCCTTGCACGCGATGACCGCGGCGTCGTCGACGTCGCACATCAGCGAGATCTTCCGCTTGATGGAGCGGGGTACGTCACGGTCGGCGCGCAGCACGATCGCGTCGGGCTGGATGCCGATGCTGCGCAGCGCGGCGACCGAATGCTGGGTGGGCTTGGTCTTCAGCTCGCCGGAAGGGCCGATGTAGGGGAGCAGCGAGATGTGGGTGACGAAGACGTTGTCCCGGCCGACCTCGTGGCGGACCTGGCGGACGGCTTCGAGGAAGGGCAGCGACTCGATGTCGCCCACGGTGCCGCCGACCTCGGTGATGACGACGTCGACGTCGTCGGTGGCCATGCGCCGGATGCGGTTCTTGATCTCGTTGGTGATGTGCGGGATGACCTGCACGGTGTCGCCCAGATAGTCGCCGCGGCGCTCCTTGGCGATGACCGAGGAGTAGATCTGGCCGGTGGTGACGTTGGCGGAGCCGTCGAGGTCGACGTCGAGGAAGCGCTCGTAGTGACCGATGTCCAGGTCGGTCTCGGCCCCGTCGTTGGTGACGAAGACCTCACCGTGCTGGAAGGGATTCATGGTGCCGGGGTCGACGTTGAGATACGGGTCCAGCTTCTGCATCGTGACGCGCAGGCCCCGTGCCTTGAGCAGCGCACCCAGGCTGGAGGCGGTGAGCCCCTTGCCGAGCGAGGAGGCCACACCCCCCGTGACGAAGAGGTGCTTGGTCGTCATGGACGTGGGCGGCAGTGCCAAGAGGGGGCTCCCGTGGTAGCGAGGTGGGTGCGCGGCAGATGTGCTGAGGGGTGCCGTCGCTGCGGTTCGGGGGGCTGCCGTGCCGAGGATTCGAGGACGAATCCGGCGAATCCACGGACGCTCACCCACCGGTCCACGGGCCACCAGGGTATCAGCGACCACCCCGGGCCGCGCCGCACCGTGTACCGCGGGCGGCCCCTCCTCCCCTACGGTCGTCCCCTACGGTGAAGTAGTGGTCGCAGCAGGTGAGCGGCCTGCCCCGAGCTCACCGCATCGGCTGAGGCGTCCTTCGGAGACCGCGGGCGTATTCACTTCGCTCCGTCGTATCCTGCTCGGACGCTCGATCGGACACACGATTGAGCCGGACGGAAATTTGCAGGTCATCGCACGTCCCATGGGGGCGAGCGCAGTTCGACTGGAGATGCACGTGGCTGGGCGCATCGAGGATTACGCACTCATCGGAGACATGCAGACCGCCGCCCTCGTCGGTAGAGACGGTTCGGCGGACTGGCTGTGCCTGCCGCGCTTCGATTCCCATGCCGTCTTCGCAGGGCTGCTCGGCACGGAGGAGCACGGCTTCTGGCGGGTGGGACCCGCGCACCAGAAGGGAGAGGAACCGCCGAGAGCCGACCGCAGGCGCTACCGCGGCGACTCCCTCGTTCTGGAATCCGAGTGGGATACCTCACGCGGCACCGTCCGCGTCATCGATTTCATGCCTCCACGCGAGCAGCACGCGCCACAGCTGGTGCGGATCGTGGAGGGAGTCAGCGGCCGGGTGCCGATGCGCTCGGCGCTGCGGATGCGCTTCTCCTACGGGTGGGTGGTGCCCTGGGTGCAGCAGATCGAGGGCCGTACGGTCGCCGTGGCCGGTCCGGACTCCGTGTGGCTGGACACCGAGGCCGACACCTACGGCAAGGACCTGACCACCTACTCCGACTTCACGGTGGGCCCCGGCGACAGGGTCGCCTTCGCCATCAGCTGGCAGCCCTCCCACAAGGGCGCGCCGTCGGAGCCCGACGCGGAGGAGGCGCTGGAGGCGACCGAGGAGTTCTGGCGTGACTGGGTCGACCACTGCACATACCACGGGCCCTACCGGGAGGCCGTCGTACGGTCGCTGATCACGCTCAAGGCGCTGACCTACGCGCCGACCGGCGGCATCGTCGCCGCGCCCACCACTTCGCTGCCCGAGTGCATCGGGGGCGGGCGGAACTGGGACTACCGCTTCACCTGGCTGCGGGATGCCGCCATCACGCTGTCGTCGCTGCTGCGCACCGGCTACCACCAGGAGGCGCTGGCCTGGCGCGAGTGGCTGCTGCGCGCGGTCGCGGGCGACCCGGAGAACCTCCAGATCATGTACGGCATCGCGGGCGAGCGGGAGCTGAGCGAGGCGGAGCTGACGTGGCTGCCGGGCTACGAGGCCTCCACCCCGGTGCGGATCGGCAACGCGGCCGCGGGGCAGCTTCAGCTCGACGTCTACGGCGAGGTCACCGAGGCGCTGCACCTGGCCCATATGACGGGGCTCGCGCGCAACGACTACGCCTCGCTGCTCCAGCTGAAACTCATCGGCTACCTGGAGGACCACTGGGACGAGCCGGACGAGGGCATCTGGGAGGTCCGCGGCCCGCGGCGGCACTTCACGCACTCCAAGGTGATGGCGTGGGTCGCGGTCGACCGTACGGTCAAGCTCATCGAGTCCGGTGAGGTCGACGGTCCGCTCGCCCGCTGGCGGGACCTGCGGGACGAGATTCACCGCGACGTCTGCGAGAAGGGCTACGACAAGGAGCGCAACACCTTCACCCAGTCCTACGGCTCGCAGGAACTGGACGCCTCGCTGCTGCTGATCCCGCAGATGGGTTTCCTGCCGCCGGACGACAAGCGCGTCATCGGGACGATCGAGGCGATCCAGCGGGAACTGTCCACGGAGGACGGCTTCGTGCTGCGCTACCCGACCTCCCAGGTCGACGACGCCAACGTGGACGGTCTGGCCGGCGAGGAGGGTGCGTTCCTGGCGTGCTCCTTCTGGCTCGCCGACGACCTGGCGATGATCGGGCGGGTGGAGGAGGCGCGGAAACTCTTCGAGCGGCTGCTCGCGCTCCGTAACGACCTGGGGCTGCTCGCCGAGGAATGGGACTCCAAGCTGCAGCGCCAGGTGGGCAACTTCCCGCAGGCGTTCAGCCATGTGCCGCTGATCGACACGGCGTTGCGGCTCACCGCCTCCGGCGCGTACGGCGGCTGACGCCCGCGCCGCGCATGTACCCGCGCACGTACCCGGCGTCGGGTACGTG
>NZ_JBOHCV010000286.1:0-6157 GCF_050698815.1 Streptomyces sp. | reverse complement strand
TTCTTGACCTTCTTCGGCAGCATGTTCTTGCCGCGCCCGGCGTCGACGGCGGCACTGAGCTGCGGGTGCTTCACGTCCACACCGGTGTCGATGACCGCGACCTGGACGCCCGCGCCCTTGCTTTCGTTCCAGAGCTCGTCGAGCAGGACCCGCTGGAGTGACCAGGGTCGGCCCTTGTACTTCTTCGACGGGAACTCGCACTGCGTACTGGTGTCGGCCGCCGCCGGGGCGGCGGTGACCACGCTGAGCGTGGTCACCGCGACCGCCATCGCGGCCGGGACCGCCGTCCAGCGGCGCAGGCGTGCGGCGCCGGCCGTGGCGCGTTTCGCGCTGTACGTCATTCGTCTCTCCCCCGAGAGTCAGGAGCCCTGCGGCTGCTTGGCGCTGGATGTCGACAGCCGCGGCCCGGTCGGCAGGAACTGCGACCACACGGCCGGGATCGGAGCGGGCTTCTTCACGTTCTCGTAGCCGAGGCGTGCCTGAGCCGACTCGTTACCGTCCTGCTGGGCCTCCTCCTTCGACTTCTTCTTCTTGCCGATCTCCGACTCCTCCTCGGCGCTGTCGCTGTTGCCCTGCATGGCATAGCGCAAGCCGGTGTCCGTCACCAGGAAGATGCCGCCGGTGTCCATGTCGCTGCCCTTGACCTGACGGAAGAGCTGGCCCGAGCCGGGGCTGACGTACGCGCTGGTGGAACCGGTCGGCAGCTGTGCGGGGAAGTCCTCGCCCGCCCAGGTGCTGAGCGTGGTGCGGCCCGTCTTGCGGTTGACGTTCCGCAGCACGTTGCAGGAGGTGTCGCGCTCATTCGCCACGCTGTCCGCCCGGTTCACCGACTCGGGCGTCTGCTGCGGCCAGTTCTTCGACGCACCGAACTCCGAATCGCTCGGGGTGAATGCGGCTGCGCTGACCGGCTTGGCCTTGCCGCTCTGGTTCAACGGAAGCAGGGACCGTGTGCTGAGGAGCAGCTTCGCCATGAAGTCGGACACCGGCATGACCTGACCGGGCACCACGAGGTAGTACTGATCCCCGTTACCGGCCGGCGCCTTGAGCACCATGCCGACACGGTTCGAATCCTGGTCGAGTTGGCCACCGGGCACGTTCGCAGGGGCCGCGGGCGTCCCACCGATCGTGGGGAAGTTGATCGGATCGCCCTCGTGCAGGGTCGCCAGCCACTGGCTGGAGACCCGCTGCGGTTTCGCGTTCCGGTCGACGACGGTTCGCAGCAGCAGTTCGTCGTCCGCGATCGCGTACCGGGTGCCGCGCTTGTCGACGACGTAGAGCGTCTTGTCCGGGCCCTGTACGTACATCAGCTCGCCGCCGCGCAGCTGCTCCGATCCCCCCACCTTCTTCGCCTCGCGCTCCGACAGGACGAAGGCCGCCTTGCGAATGGCCCCGCCGTCCTCACGCGGCCGTTCGCAGACCGCCCAGCGCTTGTTGCTCCCCGCCTCCTCCGCGTCCGGCAGCCGGTCCGGCGCGTAGGGGATGCCGATGGTGGCGCCGTGCGGCAGCTTGCCGCTGTCGAGGAACTTCTCGTCGACCTTGATGGGCTTGGTGCCCTTGCTGGGATCGAGGAGCAGCTTGGCCGAGGCGAGGTTGAGCACGGGGTGGAGCTGTTCCCGCTTCCCCGTTTTCAGCACGACATACCGGGTGGTCGACTCGCTTCCGATGATGATGTTCTCTTCGACCTTGTCCCAGCCCTTCGGCACCTGGGGCTTGAACATCCCCCACGCTCCGAACCCGGCCATGATGACCACCCCGATGATCAGGCCGGGGACCACCGCGCGCAGGGGCCGCGGCGCTCCTTCCTCCGTGCCTGTCGGTGAAGGCTGAAGGAACTGCGCTACCAGCCGCTTCTTCGCGAAGGTGTAGGCGTTGAGTTCGTCCCGCCGTGATGCCATGAGTGAAGTGCCTCTCCCCGCTGACCGGTTCCCGTGGGCCATCGGCACACCGTCTCTGGTGCCGATTGTCGGACCGTCCCCCTACTATGCCGGTTGACGATCCTCTCCCGCTCCTCCGGTAGGGTGATCGCCCGGCCAACGCCCCTTGAGTACTAGGGCGAATACGGACATGAGGGGGCTTTGCGGCGATGGGAACTGCGACGCGATCCCGAGGTGCCGCAGCCGGTCACGGGGACCGACGCCAGAGCAACTCGGGGACTGCGACGAGTACGGTGCGTCCCCGCACGCCCGCCTCGACCGTTCTGCGTACGGAATCACGCACGGCGCGGGTCGGCCCGTTCCAGTTGCAACAGCTCGTGCTGATCGAGCTGGCGCTCATGGTGCTGGTGATCGCCGCCGCCGTGGACAAGCTGATGCTGGTGCCGGCGGCGGTGCTCGCGACCGCGCTGGTGCTGCTGGCGCTGATGCGCCGCCACCAGCGGTCGATGCGGGACTGGTTGTCGACGCTGATGGAACTGCGCGCCCGCAAGCGGATGTCCGCGCTGCCGCTGACCGAGCGGGTGGACGCGAGTTTCGCACCGGCCGTGGAGTGCGCACCCGGGCTGCGTACGTACGCCTTCCTCGACCGCGACCGGCGCACGATAGGGATGCTCGGCGACAGCAGCTTCCTCACCGCCGTGGTGCGGGTGGAGGCCGGAGTCAGTGCGCTGCGGCCCGCGTTCGGCGCGCGGGCGCTGCCGCTGGGGCTGCTGCGGGACGCGCTCGACGTGGACGGGATCGCGCTGGAGTCGGTGCAGGTGGTGCAGCACGTACAGCCGGCACCCGCGCCGCATCTGCCCGAACAGTCCGTGGCCCGGCGGAGTTACGCGCCGCTGCAGGAGCAGACCGGGTCGCCCGCGCTGCGGCTGACGTGGGTGGCGCTCAAGCTGGATCCGGAGCTGTGCCCCGAGGCGGTCAAGGCGCGCGGTGGCGGGGTCGAGGGGGCGCAGCGGTGTCTGATGCGCGCGGCCGATCAGTTGGCGAGCCGGATCACCGGCGCGGGCTTCCGCGCGACGGTGCTCAACGAGGAGGAGCTGGTGTCGGCCGTGGCCACGTCGGCCTGTGCCAACCCCCTGGCGACCGCCCGGGCGAGCCAGCCGGACGCACCGCCCACGCGGCGCACCCAGGAGACGGCGCGGGCCTGGCGGTGCGACGACCGCTGGCACACGACATACGGGGTGGGGCGCTGGCCGGAGGTCGGGCGGGCGGCGACGCCGATGCCGCGGCTGGTGTCGCTGCTGACGTCCGTGCCCACACTCACCACCACCTTCAGCCTCACCGTGGGCCGGGCCGGCCGTAAGCAGTCGGTGTCGGTCAACGGCCATGTGCGGATCACGGGGCGCACAGACGCCGAACTGAGCAACGCGCGCCGCCAGTTGGAGCGTGCTTCCCGGTCGGCGAAGGTCGGCCTCATACGACTGGACCGCGAGCAGCTGCCCGGCGTGCTCGCGACGCTGCCGCTGGGAGGTGCGCGCTGATGGCACGCGGTATGGGTCTGATGCAGGGGCTGCGGGGACCGCAGCGTGCGGGGCACTCGCTGCCCGCCGACCACCTGGCCGCGCTCTCGCTGCCGATCGGCGACGACGGCGTGGTCGTCGGCAACGACGCGGAGGGCCGCCCGCAGGTGGTGGGCTTCCACCACCCCATGCCCTACGACGTGGTGCTGATCGGCGGCCTGTGGACGGCACAGGTGCTGGCGCTGCGCACGGCGGGTACGGGCGCACGGGTGGCCGTCGAGACGGGCCGCGCGCAGGTGTGGACGAATCTGGTGCAGGCGGCGGGCGCGGGCCAGGAGTGCATCACGCTGCACGATGTGGCACGGGTGCCGCCGATGGGTCCGACCGTGGGCAGCCCAGTGCTGGTCGTTCGGGACTGCGGGATGCGGCCTCCGCGGGGACGGGTGGCCTCCTCGGCCTGGCAGTCGGTGCTGACACTGCTGCCGTATCTCAGCCCGGTGGCACCGCGGTTGCTGCGCAACTCCTCACTGGTCGGAGTGCAGCGGGTGTCGCCCGACGAGGCGCAGCAGATCGGCCGGATCATGCAACTGCCGCGACAGGATGTCGAGGCACTGTCGACCCTCGGGGACGGCGTGACCCTGTGGTGCACGCGGCGCGACCGGCGGTACGCCCTGACGCAGCCGACCGACGCCGAGTCGGGCCTGCTGGGGACCGCGCGACGGCTGGACTGAGGAACTGCGGGACTGCGGGACTGCGGGACTGAGCAGGTACGGCAGGGGGTTGCGGCGGCGGGTACACCCCCGCAGGCCGGGCAGGGGGCGGGGAGCACGGGGTCCCGGTCGCACGGTTGCGGCCCGGGGAGGGCACGTGGACGGGCGTCGGCCCGGCGAACAGCCGAGACGAAACCGAGACTTTGGGCTGGTTGAGTCGGGTGAGAGGGTGCCGTCCCCTGCCTGAGGCCGGGCCGCGCTGCCATGCCCGGCGCTGCGGCGATTAGGCTTGGTGGGCGGGCAGTAAATCGGGGTGCATGACCACAGCAGCAGGAGGCATTGTGAGCAGCGATCGGGACGAGATCCGCGATGGCGGGATGACGCCCGACACCGATCGGCACGATGCGGAAGCCGAGTCCGAGCACGAGACGGAGTCGACCGGGCAGTTCACCATCGATTACACACCGCCCGCCTGGTACACGCAGGACGCGAACGGCATGTCCGGCGGTGCGCAGCAGCCGGGTGCGAGTGCGTACGGGGGTTCTCCTCCTGTCGACCCGGGCTACGCCGCGTACCCGAGCGGACCGGCCGAACCCGCCCGCCCTGCCGATGACGCCGACGCGGTCGCACCACGGCCGTCCCCGACGGCCGCTGCCGCGGAGCCTGAGCCGGAGCCCAAGCCGGAGCCGGAAGCAAAGGCGGACTCGGAAGCACCGGGCGGCACGGGGCCGTTCGGCGACTTCCCGCTGGCCGGGCCGGACACGGGTGGCGCGAACGCCTCCGGCGATTCCGGCCCGCAGGACGCGCCGGACGACGCGCAGAACCAGGACGAGGGAACGGGCGCCTCCAGCGAGCCGGACCAGGGTGCCGGATCGGGTACGGGCAGCGGGGACATCGAGGACGGCGCCACGGTGCGGTTCTCCGCCGCCGCGCTGCGCCGGGAGATCGCCGAGGTCGCCGCCGCCAAGGAGCGCGAGAGGGCCGGGGCGGGTGACCTGCCGGCGAGCGACGGCACCTCAGCGGGTAACGAGCCTGCGGAGAGCGGCCTTTCGTCCCTCGCCGCTGCGGCCGGAACCGGCAAGGCGGAGAGCGGTGCCGCCGTGGAGCCCACGGACGCGGCGCCCACCGGCGGCGACGAGGCCGGTCCGGCTGTCGGCGCGGCCGGCGACGAGCCGGAGCCGAAGGACGCCGTACCGCCGCATCCGCTGTCGACGGGGCCCCAGCAGGCGCCACCGTGGCCGGAGACACCGGCCGGTCGGAGTGACACGCCTCCCGGGGCGGAACAGCCCTCCGGGCTGCCTCCGCTGCCGCCGGACTTCCAGCCCGCCACTCCCCCGCAGGCCGGCAACCCGTGGCATAACGCCACCGGTTCGTCCTCAGCCGTGCCCGAGCAGCGCGGTCACCAGCAGCAGCCCGGTCAGCCACAGCAGCACCCCGGGCAACAGCAGTCCGGCTACGGCTTTCCGCACCAGGCGGGCCACCCGCAGCCCGGGGCGCCGGGCGGTTACGGCTACCCGCAGCAGCCCCCGGGCAACGCGGGTGTGCCCGGGGTGCCCGGCGCGCCCGTACCACCGGGCGGCACTCCTCCGACACCCCAGCAACCGGTTCCGCCGCACGGCGGGCCGGGCAGTGACCGGCCGGCGCAGCCGTCGTCGCCCCAGGCACAGCCGCAGCCTCCGCAACAGCCGGGTGGTTACGGGTATCCACAGCAGGCGGGAGGCTACGGCTACCCGCAGCAACAGCCCGGTCAGCCGCAGTCTCCGCAACAGCCCTACCCGCCGCAGCAGTTCCAGCAGGGTCAGCCCGGCCACCCGGCCCAGCCCGGTCCACCGCAGCCCGGGGCACCGGGCGGTTACGGCTACCCTCAGCACGACCAGGGCCAGGGCCAGGCGCAGGCGCATCCCGGGCAGCAGCAGATGCCGCAGCAGCAGCCCGTAGACCCGCGCCGCCAGAACCAGGGCGGCTCGCCGCTCGGTTACACGGCAGCGGTCGAGCTGTCCTCCGACCGGCTGGTCAACAGCAAGCGCAAGCCCCGCCCGCAGAACCCGGCCCGGGC